>CAIYQH010000601.1 GCA_903928285.1 uncultured Bacteroidales bacterium | reverse complement strand
TGGCCCCAATAAGTTTGTATATTGTTGAAGATGAGTTTATCATCGCCCACGACCTGAAAGCCAAACTCGTCAATCTAGGTTATGACGTACTTGGCATAGATTCCAAGGGGGAAAGTGCAATTGAAAATATTGCCAATCTCCAGGAATCCAAAAAAGAACCTGATATTGTCATTATGGATGTCAGGCTTGCCGGGAAAATGGATGGGATTGAAGCTGCCCGTATCCTGACGGAAAACTACAATTGCGGTATCATTTTTCTTACCTCCATGAATAAAAACGAGGTTTTTGCCAAATCCTTCTCATTGAAACCCTATGCCTATCTGTTCAAACCTGTCGATATTGACCAGATCCGTGCTGCCATCGAAGTTGCCAATTACCAGCGTAACCTGGAAATTACCAATGAACGCATGATTTCGGAACTGAAAAACGAGATTGAACATAGGAAAAAGGTTGAAAAAGAGAGAAACCTGCGGCTGCAGGAGCGGATCAAGGCCGAGCAAAAGGTAAACCAACTGCTCAAACAGAAACATCACATGGAACTCGACCTGATCAACCGGGAACTGGCAACCTCCTCCATCTTTATTTCACAAAAGAACAAAATTATCGGACTGATCAAGAAGGATATCAACAGGTTGCTGAAGAACGAAAAGCATATCACCAAGGTTGAGATCGCCACCGTACTGAAAACCATCGATGAGAATATCAAATTTGACAACGACTGGTATCGTATCAAAGCCCATTTTGAAAAGATTCATCCTGGTTTCTTCGATCGCCTGCGTAAGAAATACCCGCAACTGACCCCCAATGATCATAAATTATGTGCCCTGTTGCGGATGAACCTCAATACCAAGGAGATATCGCATATTCTTAAGATTACGGCGCCCAGTACTGAAATTTCCCGCATCCGCCTGCGGAAAAAACTGGATTTGCCCAAGGGAATCAACCTGACACAATTTATTTGTGAAGCATAAACAAAAAACGCGGCGACTGCCGCGTTTTTTGTTTAAAGATTTTCTGCTATTTCATCACTGATTTCAAGGGTGTGGAACACGTTCTGAACGTCGTCATCCTCCTCAATAATATCGACCAGTTTCAATACCTTCCGGGTAGCATCGATATCCAGCGACACGGTCGTTTTCGGAATGCGCTGAAGGGCTGCGCTTTCAGGCTCGATTTTAAGTTGTTCAAGCTTCTTGATCATACTGCCGAAGTCCTCCATGGCAGTAGTTACGGTGATGATATCATCCTCAAGTGAAATATCCTCGGCGCCGGCATCGATCAGTTCCATTTCCAGATCATCCAGATTGATGTCGCCTTTGGGAACAACGAATATCCCTTTACGGTCGAACAGGTAATTCAACATGCCGTTCTGTCCCAGTTCTCCGCCATGCTTGTTAAAATAGGCGCGGATATTGGCAACCGTGCGTTGCAGGTTGTCGGTGGTACATTCAACAAAAATAGCCACTCCGTGAGGTCCCTTTCCTTCATAGGTAGTTTCATGCAGGATTGCAGCATCTTTATCGGACCCTTTGCTGATCGCCCGCGAAATATTATCCTTGGGCATCGAGGCACCCTTGGCATTGGCAATTGCCAGACGTAACCGCGGGTTTCCATCAGGATCTGGACCACCCTCTTTTACGGCAATGGTAATATCCTTGATGATCTTCGAAAAGATTTTCGAACGTTTGGCATCGAGCGCGCCCTTTTTTCGCTTTATAGTGGACCATTTATTGTGACCTGACATATCTTTATTGTTTTTTGATTAACAATGTAAAATTAATAAAAAAAGGTTCAGTTATGAAAAACGATTGGTAAATTTGGGGTCGCAAACTTACGAAAATCCTCTGCTCCCGTGCAACGTATCCCCATTTTATTTTTCTTTTTTTTAATAGCAACGACATTATTACTCCATAGTTGTGCCAACATTGTATCACCGACAGGCGGACCCAAAGATATTACGCCTCCCAGGGTGTTGTCATGTGAGCCCCCCTTTCTGTCCAAATATTTCAAAGGAAACTCGTGCAGAATTGATTTTAACGAATTTATAACCCTGAAAAACCCGGCGACCGAGGTGTATATCTCCCCGCCGCTGAAAACCCCTTTGGACACCAGGTTACGGGGGAAATCGCTGATTGTAAAGTTTGACAATGTCCTTGATTCCAACACGACCTACTCCATCACCTTCGGAAACGCTATTACCGACCTCACCGAAGGAAATATTCTGAAGGGATTCAATTACGTTTTCTCAACCGGCAGCCATGTGGATTCGCTGTCACTGCAAGGTTCACTGGTAAATGCCTTCGATCTTAAACCACAAAAAGATATCTTTGTTGAACTCTACATGAATAACAACGACACCCTCCCTTTTGACTCCCTGCCATTGAAAGTGGCCCCCCTATTACATCACAAAAACCGATGAAAACGGCCATTTCGTGTTTAATCACCTTCAGCATAATAAATTCAAACTGTTTGCGCTTGCCGACCTTAACGGAGACCTCATTTTTAACCAACTATCTGAAAAAATTGCCTTTGGCGACAGCCTTGTCACACCTTACTATGTGGTTCCCAAACATGCTGATACTACTGCAAAAGACACCTCCTTACATAAAAAAATACCGCCACCGGAGGTAGACCTGCAAAAGTTGGAACTTGCCCGAAAAAACGATTCAATCCGCAAAATCGATTCCATCAAACACGAACAGCTGCTTTACCCCTCCATTCCCCTTTATATGTTCGAGGAATCTGATTCCATTCAGAAACTGGTTAAATCGACCTTCCCCAAAGATGGAATGGCCATCCTGAAATTCCGTTTCCCGGTTAAACACGTGCGGATTGTCCCCATAAACTTCGATTCTGTCACCCCTTGGCATCTTGAAGAATTCTCGAAACAACGCGATTCCCTCACCCTGTGGATTACCCGTCCAAAAACAGATTCGCTGGTCCTGAAGGTAATAGCAGACGGTAAAACACTGGATACGGTAACCCTTGCATTTGAAAAAAAGGAGTTATCAAAGAGAGCGGCGAAAAAGGCCGTGGCCGAACAACTCACATTGTCTAATCCGGCAAAATATTACGGACTCAACCAGTTTAAGGACAAACTGATCCTTACATTCTCCTATCCACTTGCCCGGTGGAATTTTTCCGATATCCTCCTGGTTGAGGAAAAAGACACCCTCCACCCCGTAGTGAATTTCACCGACAGTCTGAAAAGGGTGATCATAGTGACGCATAAGTGGAAAGAGGAGAAGAACTATACCCTCATCTTTCCGGATTCGATATTCTACGGGATCACCAACCTCAGCCAGGACACGATCAAGTTAACATTCAAATCCACGGCTGAACGGGACTTTGGCAACCTTGTCCTCACCATGAAAATGGAAAACCGACCCGGACAGTATATCCTGCAGCTTGTCAATGAAAAGGAGATTACCCTATACGAGGAACGGCTCGTAAATAAATCAGGGAAGGTGCATTTCGACTATCTTGTGCCGGGCAAATACAAGATCAAAGCCATCCATGACAGGAATTTCAATGGGCGCTGGGATACAGGAAATTACAGGATGAAGATACAACCTGAGGAGGTAATGTATTTCCCCAAGATTATCGATATAAAAGCAAACTGGGATGTTGAGGAGGATTGGGATTAGTGTGTGGAACACTGATTGATGCAATCAATCACATTGGTCAGCTCGGAAGTCTTCAGTGAGTATAAAATCATCTTGCCGTCCCTTTTCGACTCCAACAGGCCTTTGTTTTTCAGAATATTCAGATGATGCGATGCTGATGCCTGCTCAATATTCAACCGCTCATATATTTCTGTCACCGTAAGTTTTTTGTTTGCAGAAAGAAGGTCGATGATGGCAATCCTCATCGGATGGGCCATCGCACGGAGCTTGCTGGCAGCCATTTCAAGTTTTTGTAGGTCGAGTGCAGTTGTTTTCTTCATATATAGTAAGATAAGGGTTTAAACAACAAAGTTATACAATATATCGTACCGATATATATAACTATGTATGTTTATTTTTGCATGAGCTCTGTGAATTCAAACCGGTTGCCGTCAAACAAACCTTTGTCGCTGAGTTTTATCTCCGGGATAACCAGCAGGGCCATGAACGACAAGGTCATAAACGGCGCTGAAAGGATGCTTCCCATAAGGTGTGCCTGCTTATCCATCTTCTCATAAGTCCGTGCGACCTCATAACCATCGTTTCCCGACATGATCCCTGCAAACGGCAAAGGAAGCAACAATTTCACCTCCTCATCCGCCAGCGATATGCCTCCTCCCGACGAAATAACCATATTAACGGCCTCAACAATATCGGCATCGTCAACGCCGACTGCCACAATGTTATGACTGTCATGAGCCACACAGGAGGCCAACGCACCACGCTTCAGCCCAAAGTTATTAATAAAACCGACGGCCACAGGCGCCTGGTGGTATCTGTTTTTAACAACAAGTTTGAGCAGATCCCGACGGGATCACTGACCATATGGCCATCCTGAATACGCGGGGGGGTGATGAACATTTCCGTGATCAGCTGCCCCTCAAAGGCACGAATTACCCTGATGTTATCATCTGTCGCCGGGATCAGGATTTCATCCAAGTGCAGGCTGTTGGTGTTAAAATTATTGCAGGGAGTGGCCGTTATGGGTGAAATCAGGGTCTTTCCCGCTTCAGCCACCTTTTGTCCTTTTATATAGGTAACCAGAACATCAAAATCGACCAGGTTGTTGACAATAATAAAATCTGCCGCATCACCCTGGCGCAGCAAACCCACCTCCAGATTATAGTGCTTTACGGGGTTTACCGTGCAACTTCGCAGCACATTGAACATTCCCGATCCTTTCGACAAGGCGCGCTTTACCAGTTGATTGATATGGCCTGCTGCAAGATCATCGGGATGCTTGTCATCAGAGCAGAGCATGACCATTTCCGGAAATTCATCTATCAGCGGATAGAGTACTTCGAAATTTTTGGCAGCGCTGCCTTCGCGGATAAGGATATGCATCCCGTAACCGATTTTTTCGCGCGCCTCTTCAAGCGAATAACATTCGTGGTCAGTAGAAATTCCGGCAGCGATATATTTTCCCGCATTTTCCCCTGTAAGTCCCGGGGCGTGCCCGTCAACAGGCTTTCCGGCCTGCCTTGCGAGGGCTAATTTTGCCATAACAACCGGGTCGTTGAAAACAACCCCCGGGAAATTCATCATCTCCGACAGGTATTTGATTTCAGGCATTTGCAATAATTCCCCAACTTCAGCTACGCCAAGCTCAGCGCCGGCAGTCTCAAAGGGGGTTGCCGGCACACACGATGGGGCGCCAAAATAAAATCCGAAAGGTACTGACTTCCCACTTTCAATCATGAATTTCACACCGGGGACTCCTAAAACATTGGCAATTTCATGGGGGTCGGAAACCGTGGCTACCGTACCATGAACAACGGCAAGACGCGCAAATTCCGA
>CAIYQH010000600.1 GCA_903928285.1 uncultured Bacteroidales bacterium | reverse complement strand
GTGTTTGGCAAGCGTATCCGAAAATGTTGTTTTGACCGAAACACTGTCGATAACCGCATCCACTGCCACTCCTGCCACTCCGGCAAGTTTTTTCTGTTCATCCAGCGAGATCCCGAGTTTATTGAAGGTTGCCAGCAATTCAGGGTCAACCTCATCCAGGCTTGAAACCTCCTTTTTTTTCTTCGGCGCCGCATAAAAGATGATTTCCTGGAAATTGATCGGATCGATGTTCAGATGGGCCCATTTCGGTTGTACCATGGTCAGCCAGTGACGGTAAGCCTTCAGGCGGAACTCAAGCATAAATTCAGGCTCCCTCTTTTTGAGGGATATATAGCGTATTGTATCTTCAGACAGCCCGATGGGAGCATATTCCGTTTCAATATCCGTGATAAAGCCGTACTTGTAATCGCCTTGCGTAACCTCATCCAGGATCTTGTTTGCGTCGGATTCCATTGATCAGTATTTTAGGACAAAACTATACATTTTTCGTGCCATGGCAACCTGCATGACAAATTGCCCTGCAAAGATACAATAATTCAGGTATTCGAATGCCTGATTAAAAACGGAGATCCTGCCGCAGGCGGGTTATCGTTTTGCCTTGTCAAAAAAATTGTCAAGGTTAAAGCCGGATTCGATGAGTGAAGACCGTCTGTTGATGTAAAAATCAAGGATGGCCTCGATGGGGACAACCGCGTTGAGGCCATACTGAATAATCTCCCGGGTTCCGACATTAAAGTCACCCTTATATGGCATCCAGTCAATTCCGGGAGGTCTGTCGGATGCCGGTTTGAGAAATTCTTCGCGGTCGGAGCCAACATTTTTCACCAGCCCGACAAGTTCAAAATTCGGGATGCCATTGCGTACAGCCACGATCACACCGCCGCTGCATCCTTTGTTCAGCAAGGCATCAACAGAAAACTCCCCGTTTGGTCTTTTTGACAGCAGGCTCACGATTCCCGTTGTGACCATAAGATTTCCCAGCGGATAACCAAAAATATAGACAAAACTTCCCCA
The DNA here is from genome assembly GCA_903928285.1 of uncultured Bacteroidales bacterium. Classification (GTDB taxonomy): domain Bacteria; phylum Bacteroidota; class Bacteroidia; order Bacteroidales; family FEN-979; genus CAIVAT01. The sequence goes on along the minus strand of CAIYQH010000600.1, from coordinate 19,747 downwards.
TCCCAGGTCATGTGCCCTGCCGGCCGGGAAAGGGAACAAGGTAACAGTGTCCGTGAGGGCTTCACAATCTTTTCCGAGAATGGCGATATCATTGGGAATATCACTTGCCAGCACCGTAAAGCTCCCGCAGGAGGGAAGATCCTTTACCCAGTTTTCCTGTTTTTCCTTAATGGAGAAACTCTGGATACAGGCTGCCGGATCGTCTCCCTGGGACGGGAAATAGCTGATCAGGGTGTCGGGCGAATCGATGATGTGCGCACAGGTAAGCAGGGCGATTTTTTTCGCCGTCACGGATGCCACCACTCCTGTTCCGAACACAGTTTCTTTTGTTGAGATGATGCCCCAGGCTTGATTTTTATAACTTCCCCTTAAAATATCGAACCTTGTTATGGCCTGTTCACGCCTGAATTTCCATGTGGTATAGGAGGAGATGCTGTATATCTTTTTCACAGCCTGCGATAATGTTACGATCCCGTTTGATACATCCCCTGAAGGGAATTGACTGTCGTACCCTCCCTGCGTTTTTTGCCCGGATGCCAGGGAAACTTTCTTATGAATGCAGGCAGTACCCGGCAGTAATGAAATGAAAATCAAAAAGGCTAGCCAACTTTTCACAAAAGAGCAACTTTGGATGTCCAAATGTACAAATATCCCGGGCATATTAAAAAAAACACCTTTTTTTAGATGGCTGCAAACATCGTTTTCCAGCTTGACAGGATTCCCTGGTTTCAGCAGCGCGGGTGCCTGTGAGGGTAACCGGAGTATTGCAGGAGATCAGAAAACATAACCTAACATAATTATCAAAAATCCCCATTTATTGCTGAATTTGGTTTAATTTAGTACGATGGAATTTTATTGCTTGTTTGTTAACACTTTTTAAACACACACGAATGGAAATAACAGGAAAGATCATACGAATTTTACCATTGCAATCGGGCGCCGGGAAGAACGGAACCTGGAAAAAACAGGATTTCATCATCGAAACTTCGGCCCAGATCCCGCGAAAAATATGTTTTTCACTATGGGGCGACAAAATTGACCAGTTCAGTATCAGGGAAGGGGAAGACGCTGAAGTCTCGTTTGATCTCGAAAGCCGCGAATTCAATGGCCGGTGGTACACTGAAGCCAAGGCCTGGAAGATCGCGAAAAAGGGGTCCGCCCCGCCGGTACCGCCTGAAAGCGAACCCCTTCCGGGCTATTATGACATGCCTCCTGAAGATGGGCTTCCCTTCTGATCTTTACCAGGTATGAAAGGCCATTAAACCCAGTCTGAAAGTTAACAATTGACACTGAAATCCTGGTCTGAAGTTATATATACGGCTGAATGCCGGGACATACTAAGCGCTAAATAGCTGATATGAAAGAGATTGAAGAAAAGAATATTAAGGAGTTCTCCCGGGAAGAATTCAGCAAGGTTGCTTTAAATGCTCTTGGATCGAGTGAGTCAAGACTGTCCTCTTTCCTTGAATTTTTCCCTTCCCTGGTCCTGATTAAAGACCATGAGTTAAGACCGGTTTTTGCCAATCAAAAAGCCTACCGGTTGTTCCCGTTTGAAGAGTGGATCGGGAAACGGCCTCATGAACTGTTTCCTCCGGAAATCGCCGGACTCATGGTTCAGAAGGATATGGAGGCATTTCAAGAGGGTTACACTGCCTATGAAGAAACCTGGAACGATAAGGAGGGCAAACCCCATACATTTTTTACCGAAAAATTCAGGATCGACATTCAGAACGGGCCGCCCTTCCTGGGATCCTTCATTACAGACATAACAGACAAAAAGGTTGCCGAACGGGCGTTGCTCGAAAGCGAGGAGATCTTTTCCCAATTCATGAAACGCAGCCCGGTGTATGTGTTTTTCATGGATGAACATATGCGCTCGCTCAGGCTCAGCCAGAATTTCGAGAAGATGCTGGGAAGACCGATGGCAGAGCTGCTGGGTAAGACCATGTTTGACCTGTTCCCCTCTGATTTTGCAAAAAAAATTGTGGAGGATGATAAACTCGTGCTGCATCAGGGCGAGGAGATTGTCGTCGAGGAGCAGTTTAAAGACAGGATCTATACCACGATAAAATTTCCTATTTATCTCGACGGGAAGCCGAGGTTTTTAGCAGGTTTTAACATTGATATCACCGATCAGAAACATGCAGAAAAAGAGTTACTGATGCGGGAACGCCAGCAGGCCCTGATCCTGAATTCCCTGCCTGTGATCTTTTACCGGGTAGCCTTGTACGGGAACCTGCCTGTTACCTGGATCTCCGAACAGATAAAACAGATTACAGGGTACTCCCGTGAGGAGGTTCTTGCAAATCCCGGTTTCTGGGAGTCACACCTTCATCCCGATGACCGGGAAAGGGTGATAAATGCCTGGCAGGCATCGCTGGAGACAGGCGATCTTATCCTGGAATACCGCCTTCGGGCTGCTGATGGCACCTATCACTGGTTTCTCGATCATCTTGTCATGATTAAGGATGAAGCACAGAAAAATATTGATACGGCCGGGATTTGCATCGACATCACCAAAAACAAACTGGCCGAAATCGCCCTGCAAGACAGTGAAAGGAAATACAGGTTGCTGGCCGAATACAGCGCCGACGTGATCTGGATCCTCGATAAGGAGGGAAAATTCACCTTTATCAGTCCATCGGTCGAAAAACTTCGGGGATACAAGCCTGAAGAGGTGCTGATGCAACCACTGGAGGCTGTGATGACACCGGCCTCGGCACAGCTTGTCAAGAATGCAATGAACGAAGCTTTTATCTCTATCAGTCATGGAAAAAGATATCCGGAACCGACCGCGTTTGAACTGGAGAAATTATGCAAGGATGGCTCCACGGTCTGGACTGAATCGCTCGCGCAGCCAATGTTTGACGATTTTGGAGCGCTCACGGGGTTTGTGGGAGTGTCGCGAAACATCTCCGAGCGAAGGCTTTCCCGGGAGGCCCTCCTTACAGCAGAACAAAGGGCCCGTGCCCTTATCGAAAATGCCCCCGACGGTATCGTGATGATCGATAAGGATGGCCATTTTACCTATGCCAGCCCTCCCGCCACGCGCATGTTCGGCTTCACGGATAATGAACTCCTCCGGTATAACCCTGCAGAGCTGACCCATCCCGAAGATCTTCCGATGGTCTTTGACACCCTGGAGAAACTTATGCGTGACCCGGCCCTGGTGCCCACCATTATGTACCGTTTCAGGCATCATGACGGAAGGTGGTTCTGGATTGAAAGTACCTTCAGCAACCTGCTGGATAAACCCGGCATCAGCTCTATCGTCATCAATTTCCGCAATGTCACCGACCGGAAACTTGCCGAAGATAAGCTGAAGGAGAGCGAGTTACACGCCAGAAAACTTTCACGGGGCATAGAACAAAGCCCTGCTGCTGTTATCATAACCGACATCGGGGGTCAGATCGAATATGTCAATCCGAAATTCACGGAAATGACCGGCTATCCGCTTGAGCGGGTACACGGGAAGGTTGCCCGTATTCTGAAAATGGGCAGAACACCGGATGATATCCATCAGCAGATCTGGCAGACCATCCGTTCAGGAAAAATATGGACAGGGGAATACATGAGCAGAAAGATGACCGGGGAGGCCTATTGGGAATCGGTTTCCGTCACTCCGATATTAGATCCGCTCGCAGCGATTTCAAATTATGTCATCACCATTGAGGATATCTCCGACCGCAAAAAGATGATCGCCGATCTGATGGATGCCCGTAAGAAAGCCGAGGAGAGCGACCGGCTGAAGTCCTCCTTCCTGGCCAACATGAGCCATGAGATCCGCACCCCCATGAACGCCATCGTGGGTTTTTCCGAAATGCTCTCCGAACCTGAGCTTACTGCGGAAGAGCGAAACAAATTTTCGGTCATCATCCAGTCGCGCTCCGACGACCTGATGCACATCATCAACGACCTGCTTGAAATTTCCAGGATTGAATCGGGCAACGTAAAGGTAACCCGGACCAGGATCATGATCAATGAGATCCTCGGCGAGCTCGACGCCGTATTCCGCAAACGCCTGCAGCAGAGCAGGAACGCATCCTTGTCGCTGGTGGTTGAAAAACTGCTGCCCGACCATCTGTCCTTTATTCTGACAGATGGTTACATCTTAAAACAGGTATTTTCAAACCTGATAGAAAACAGTATCAAATACACCGGCTCAGGCTGGATAAAGTTCGGCTATCTGCAGCCCGAAAACGGCTCGATAACCTTTTTTGTTAGCGATACCGGAATTGGCATCTCACCGGACAACCAGGAGATTATTTTTGAGCATTTCAGGCAGGCTGATATTGAAAACCCGCATCAGTACAGCGGGACGGGTCTTGGGCTGGCCATCTGCAAAGGTTCACTGGCCCTGGTGCAGGGGAAAATATGGGTCGAATCCGAACCAGGCAAAGGCAGCACCTTCTATTTTTCACTGCCCTTTCAGCAGCAAACCCTCCTTTCGGTTTCTCCCCCGCTACCGCCCTACGGTTCTGACACCACTCCACAAGGGAGCCAGTATTACTGGAGTGGTAAAAAGGTGCTGATCGTGGAAGATGAACCGACAAATATGGAATACCTGAGGCTTGTTCTCCGAAAGACACAGATTTCCATCATCCCTGCGCCCAGCGGCACAGTCCTGCGCAGCCTGTACGAAAACCTGCAACAATTCGACCTGGTATTGCTCGATGTCAGGCTCCCCGATGCAAGCGGATGGGAATTGGCCAGAGAAATCAAGTCAATCAGACCGGAATTGCCCGTAATTGCCCAGACAGCCTTTGCCATGTCATCCGACTTGCAAAAAAGCCTGGCAGCCGGCTGCGACAACTTTATCTCCAAACCCATTAATAAAACGACCCTGTTGAATATGATGGATGGATATCTGGGAGGCGTGAAAACAACACAATAGGAGCAGGATTTCACCGGCAGACTCCCGGCCGGCAAGGTGCCTTTGGAAACCGGCGGTCCTGGTTTCCGATCGTGAAAGATCAACATCTGATAATTTTAACATCATGAATACAGAGAGAACTTCAGGACAACCCGACCTCAGGAACAAAGCTGAGGAAATTGTTAACGCCAGGGCCGGAAATCCAGGTTCTGACCCCTCTGCCTATGGCGACCTTAAAATTATTCATGAGTTGGAGGTTTATCAGGTTGAGCTCGAAATGCAGAATGATGAGCTCACACTGGCCAGAGCAGGGGCGGAGGCAACCGCCAACAAGTATGCCACCCTGTTCGATTTTGCCCCGATGGGTTATCTGTCGATCAACAGACAGGGCGTCATCATGGAACTGAACCTTTGTGCCTGCCAGATGCTTGGAAAAGACCGTTCCCAGCTAAAAAGCAAAGTTCTGGGCATTCATATTTCCGACGAGTCAAAACCCTTGTTCAACAGTTTCCTGGAGAATGTATTCTCCAGCGCTACCAGGGAAACATGCGATATTACCCTGGTGCCTGCGGGCAGCACACGCATTTGGGTACACCTGTCGGGCATCCGGACCGACAATGGGAATACTTACCTTTTGGCCATGCTCGATATGACCAAGCGGAAAGAGGAAGAGGAGACCCTCCGGAAGCTTTACGACAAACTCAACAGAGCCCAGCGTATAGCCCATATTGGCAATTGGGACGACAACCTTATATCAAACGAGCTTTTTTGGTCTGATGAGATGTACCATATCATGGGGTTACCGCCGGCATCATCCATCTCGCTCGAAGAGGCGACCAGCGTTTTCCCACCAGAGGAATTGGAACGGTTCCGTCGTGCTGTCGATATGGTCCTCAACCATGACGTTCCCTACAGTATGGATTATAGGATTATCAGGCCCGACGGTACAACCCGGTACATCCACGATGAAGGGGAGGTTATCCGCGATGAAAAAGGACAACCAACCTGGATGTTCGGAACCACGCAGGATTTCACCGATCGCAAGCTCGCTGATGATCTGTTGAAAAGCAAGATTGAAGAGCTGGAACGTTTCCAGCGGCTTACGGTTGGACGGGAACTGACCATGGTTGAATTGAAGAAGGAGGTAAATGCCCTGCTCATGCAATCGGGCCGGGAGGAGAAATACAGGGTTATCCAATAGATGCAAACATGATGAGAGCCGATGACCAGCCATTATAAACAGTCAGAAAAATCAGTGAACAGCATGTCGCTTAAAACCATCATCCTTCCCGTATCAGGCATGTCATGCACCAACTGTGCGCTGACGATCGAGAAGAATGTGGTGAAGCTGCAGGGTGTACAACAGGCCGTGGTCGATTTTGCGGCAGAAAAACTAACCGTTTGCCTTGACCCCGGCATGGTTAGGGAAAACGTCATCATCAGTTGTGTCCGTAAGATCGGCTATGGGGTTTCAACAGGTAAAACAACATTCCAGGTCACCGGAATGCAGGATAATACTGATTCCCTTACCCTTGAGAAGGTGCTGGGCAGGCAGGAGGGTGTGTTGTCGGCCCGGGTAGCCTTCAGCACCGGGGATTGTATGCTGGAGTATATTCCCGGGATGACCGGCATTGCCGATCTCACAAGCCTGATCAGGAATGCAGGATTCGGAATTATAGAAGCAGGCGAAGAGGAGGAGACGGGTGTTGAACAAAGGATCAGGACAGCAGAACTGAATAAACAAAAAAAATTGCTGATCGCCGGTGTTGTTTTCACGTTGCCGCTGATCATCTACAGCATGGTCAGGGACTATGGCCTTGCCGGGTTCAGGAACGATCAGTATTTCATGCTGCTGTTTGCCACCGTGGTGCAATTTATGGTGGGCTGGCAGTTTTATACGGGTGCTTACAAGAGTTTACGCTTTGGAAGCGCCAATATGGATGTGCTGATCATGCTGGGCTCATCGGTCGCCTATTTTTCGGGTCTCCTGGTCACAGTGGGCATCATCCGCAGCCCCTATGTGTATTTCGAAACAGGGGCTGCCATCATTACCCTGATCCGTCTGGGCAAATACCTTGAAAGCCGGGCGAGGGGGAAAACCTCTGAGGCCCTGACAGCGCTCATGAATTTAGGCGTAAAAACCGCCTGCGTCGTTCGCGACGGCATTGAAACCGAAATCAAAACCGGCCAGGTGGTCATTGGGGATATCCTGCTTGTGAGGCCCGGCAGTAAATTTCCCGTTGACGGCATTATCCTTGAGGGACGATCGGCCATTGAAGAATCGATGATCACCGGCGAATCGATGCCGGTAACCAAAGGCCCGGGAGATGAGGTGATCGGTTCCACCCTGAACCATGAAGGACTCATCAGGATGGAAGCCACCAGGACCGGGAAGAATACGACACTTTCCCAGATCGTCAGGCTGGTCAGGGAGGCACAGGGAAGCAAAGCCCCAATTCAGAAACTTACGGATGAGATCGGCAGGTACTTCGTTCCCATCATTATTGGTATTGCCCTGGCTACCTTTACCGGGTGGATCTGGGTTGCGCAGGTTGACTGGACGATTGCCATGGTCAATGCCATTGCGGTATTGGTCATTGCCTGTCCCTGCGCCATCGGACTCGCCACGCCGACTGCTGTCATGGTGGGAACCTCGAAGGGGGCCGGCAATGGCATCCTGTTCAAAAACAGCGAGATGCTCGAGAAAGCCGGACGGATAAACATCGTCGTTCTGGATAAAACAGGTACCATTACACGGGGGGAACCGAAGGTTACCAATATCGTCACGCTGGGAGACCTGCCGGTTTCGGAATTACTCAGGCTGGCAGCCTCCGCGGAGCGGGGCTCTGAACACCCTGTTGGCCGTGCGATCGTGAATGAAGGGAGGGAAAGAGGATGCATTTTGTCAGACCCTGGTCAATTCAACTCTTCGGGAGGCCTGGGGATCAGCGCGGTGGTGGAAAACCAGTATGTCATCATCGGTAACCCGCGAATGATGCACCAGGAGGGAATCGACATCTCCGCATGTGAAAAGCAGATCCTGCATTTTCAAAGGAATGGAAAAACGGTCATGGTGGTTGCTGTGAGGCCGGAGAACAGCCTTGAATCGCCTTTGCCATCGGGGCTGATCACGGTAGCCGATACCGTGAAACCGGGAGCAAAAGAGGCGATTGCCGATTTGCAGAAGCTTGGTCTTGAAGTTATCATGATCACGGGCGACAACCAATTTACAGCTGATGCCATCGCCGGGCAGGTGGGTATCGGCCGGGTCATGGCAGAGTTGCTCCCTGCCGGCAAGGCTGAAACAATAAAGAAATTACAATCGGCAGGATCACTGGGCAATTATACCAATCCGGTGGTAGCGATGGTCGGCGACGGGATCAACGACGCCCCGGCCCTTGCGCAGGCTGATGTGGGCATTGCCATCGGTACAGGAACCGATGTGGCGATTGCGGCATCGGGGATCACCCTCATCAGCGGCGATCTTGCGGGGGTGGGGCATGCCATTTCATTATCGCGCGGCACCTCGCAAACCATTGTTCAGAATCTTATCTGGGCTCTGTTTTACAATGTTGCCCTGATTCCCGTCGCTGCCTATGGTCTGCTCAGCCCGATGTTTGCCGCAGGCGCCATGGCCTTCAGCTCTATTTTTGTCGTTACCAACAGCCTGCGGTTAAAAGCCTATAAGGTTCAGACCTTTATTCCCCGGAAAAGCCCGGTCCGCCAGGCGCTTGAGCTTATCCCGCGGGTGTTGCTCCCGGCAGCCGCGCTTGCCGCCCTTATCATCCTTCCCCTCCTTTTCATGCCAGGTAAGATGGAAATCAGGGGTGCAAACCCCGGAACCATGTCGCCCCTGCTGATGATGGTGATGGCATTTGCCAATGCCCTGATTGCCATCTCCTATGCCTCCATCCCGTTTTTCCTGATTGTCTTCATCCGCAAGCGTAAAGATATCCCCTTCACCTGGGTCTTCTTCCTGTTCGGCCTGTTCATCCTGGCATGCGGCACTAACCATTTCTTGCACATCATGGGCCTCTGGTGGCAGGTCAACTGGTGGCAGGCGGCGGTGGATTCGGTGTGCGCGGTAATTTCCCTGGCAACGGCTGTTGCCGTTTGGCCTGTATTACCCAGGTTGCTGGCCATTCCGAGTCCTGCGCAGTTAAAGGCCGTCAACAGTGAACTTCAAAAAGAAAAGGAGAGGCTGGTATCAACGCAGATTGAACTGCAGAGATCCTATGCAGGGGTTGAACAGCGTGTAAAGGAAGCTACCCGGGAATTGCTGATGACCAACAACCAGCTTAAACAGGAGATCCATGAAAGAAAACAAACGGAAGCCGCCCTGCTCGACAGTGAAATAAAATACAGTGCGCTGGTCCGGAACATGCAACTTGGCATTGTGGTGCATGCCCCCGATACAAGGGTGTTATTTGCAAACCCGATGGCTTCACAACTTCTTGGACTTACTCCGGAACAGATGGAGGGCAAAATGGCCATCGATCCCGAATGGTGTTTCATTTATGAGGACGGGAGGAGGATGCCTCCCGGTCAATACCCTGTGACGCGGGCCGTGTCGGCCGACAACCCGGTTGCAAAGATGATCCTGGGTATCGTGGTTCCTGAAAGACCAGCGCCGACCTGGGTGCAGTGTCATACGCATAACATCCTCAACATTGACGGCGAACTGCAGCAGATCATAGTAACATTTTTCGACATTACCGCGCGTATGAACGCCGAAACTGAATTCACCAAACTAAACCTGGGACTGGAACAGCGGGTTGCCGAACGGACCGCCCAGTTGGAAGCATCGAACAAGGAACTCGAGGCATTTTCCTACTCGGTTTCTCATGACCTGAGGGCGCCGCTCAGGCATATCAGCGGGTACGTGGATCTGTTGAACGAAAGATGCAGCGATTCGCTGTCTGAAAAGGGTCTGCATTATTTACACTCCATTGCAGATGCGTCGCACCAGATGGGAATACTGATCGACGACCTGTTACAATTCTCCAGGACCGGCAGGCAGGAGATGCATTTAACAGGTTTCGATATGAACGAGCTTCTGAGGGAAACCCTGGCAAGTTTGGAACAAGACTTCATCGGCCGGAATATTGAATGGAAGATCGCACCACTTCCCAGGGTATACGGCGACCTGAGCCTGATAAGGCTGGTATGGGTCAACCTGCTGAGTAATGCGCTTAAATTTACCCGGGGCAGAGCGGTGGCCATTTTTGAGATTGGCTGCGCTGAAACCCTTGCTGAGTATACTTTTTTTATTCGTGATAATGGTGCCGGATTTGACATGCAATATGCCAGCAAGCTTTTTGGCGTATTTCAACGGCTTCATTCCGTTGCTGAATTTGAAGGAACCGGGATCGGCCTTGCCAACATCCGCCGCATCATTGGCAAACATGGCGGGCAGACCTGGGCCGAGGCGGAACCCGGTAAAGGAGCAACCTTTTATTTTTCACTGCCGACAAGAAAGGAGAAACAATTATGAACGGATTAAGAACAATTTTACTGGCAGAAGACAACCCTCAGGATGTGGAACTGACCCTGGAGGCCATTTCAGAATACAACCTTGCCAACAGGGTGGTGGTGGTTCAGGATGGTGTGGAGGCAATGGATTTTCTCCACCGGCAGGGAAAATACAAAAGCCGTCCAAAAGTTGATCCTGCGGTCATACTGCTCGACATCAAAATGCCCCGGATGGACGGCATCGAGGTGTTGTCGGCCATCCGCAGCAATGATAACTTAAAATCCATCCCTGTGGTCATGTTGACCTCTTCGCGGGAGGAACCTGATCTGAAAAAATGTTATGCCCTGGGGGTCAATGCCTATGTTGTCAAACCAGTCGATTTCAAAGACTTTATGCATGCTGTAAAACAGGTGGGAATATTCTGGGCGCTGATCAATGAGTTGCCACAAAATGGAGAAATCTGATATGAAACAGAACGATACAACCCACGGAAGGTTGCTGGTTCTTTCACTCGAGGATTCTGCAATGGACTTCGATATCATTAGGGAAAGGCTGGTCGGCGAGGGATATGACCTGGAGATGGTTAGAGTGGATAGCGAAAGTGAATTCACTTCCCATTTGAACCGCATGCATTTTGATTTGGTGTTGTCTGATTTCAATTTACCCGGATTCGATGCCTTCCTTGCGCTAAGGTTATGCATGGATATCTGTCCCGACATCCCCTTTATCTGTATCTCGGGGGCCATCGGCGAAGAAACTGCCATAGAGCTGCTGAAACTGGGTGCCACCGATTTTGTCATGAAAGAAAAACTTGACAGGCTCCCCTATGTGATCAGCCGTGCCCTGGCCGAAATGAAGGAAAAAAGGGCTCGAAAAATGGCAGAGGCAGAGTTAATCCACAGTGAGACACGTTTTCGCCATATTTCTTCAACCATTTCAGACATTTCATATTCCTGTCTGTTGCAGCCAGGGGAAACCTATGCAATTGACTGGATGACCGGCAGTGTCGAAAAGGTTACCGGGTTTACCATCGACGAGATCAAAGCCATGAAATGCTGGGGAGAATTGATCATCGGGGAAGACCAGGATCGTTTCCGGCAGAATATCCTTGATTTAAAACCAGGTTCTGCTTCTGAATGTGAGTTGCGGCTGCAACACAAAAAGGGAGATGTCATCTGGGTTCATTCTTTTGCCGAATGCATCACAGTGCCGGATACCGCCGGCGACCAGGTTTTATTCGGGGCAATCGTCGATATTAACCGCAGGAAGGTGGCGGAAGAAAATCTCCAGAATTCTGAAAAAAAATTCAGGAACCTTGTTGAAAATGCGCTTATCGGCATTTACACCACTACATCGGATGGCGCCATGCAGTTTGCAAACAAGGCTATGTGTGAAATGCTTGAATATCAATCAGGCAGCGAACTGCTGCAAACAGAGGTCTCCTCCATCTATCTGAAGCCAGGGGAAAGGGAGAAATTTGTCAGCAGGATCATCAGCGAGAAACAGTTATTTAATTATGAGGTGGATCTGGTCACCAAAAAAGGCAACATCAGGAATGTGATCATCAATGCTTTTATTGCAGGCAAGGTCATTACCGGGATGATTATGGATATTTCAGCCAGAAAGCATGCAGAGAAGGAGTTGACGGATAAAGTAGCAGATTTACAGCGTTTCCATAATCTTACCGTCGGCAGGGAACTTACCATGATCGAATTAAAAAAGGAGGTGAATGATCTCCTGAAGAAATCGGGTTGTCAGGAAAAATACAAAATTGTCGGTTGTTAACGGTTAAGGGATTAATCTCCATCTACTGCATGCCTATGAACATAAATGGTACTGACCACAAAATAAGCCTCAGCAGGAAAATATTCCTCTATTTCCTGGGAGTTGTTTTTCTTTCCCTGATTTCGCTTGGTTTTGGCTGGCTGGAAAGTAAAATCAGCGACTATCGGGAGGAGGTCCGCTCCTTTAAGAAACAATATTCGGAGATCCGGAAGCTGGAGATTAAAAACGAGGTACTCCAGGTGAAGGACAATATCCAGTGGGCACAGGACAGCCTTGTGATGGTTGTTAAAAGAACCCTCGCCAGCCAGGCAGGTCAACTAAATCTGCCCCTGCAGGCTGCGACCGGCCTCAGGAACACCTCCTCCCCTGCAATACCTGCCGCTTTATCAGACTCCATGCTTCAATGCCGCGTTCCTGTTTTCCTTGCCAGCATCACGGGAAAAATCCTCTGTTCATTCAATCCTTATGAAAACACCACAGATCCAAAGCCCGGACAGGACATCGGTCACCTGGTGAACCATATTCTCCGGAGCCGGGATCAAAGGGGAATGATATCCCTTTACCGGCCCGGAAAAGCCAATGACTCCGTATTGACCCAACTCTGTTATTATAACACCGGACTGATCCCTGGATTTATCGTTGCCACATTTGCCGGCAAGGATAATTTCGAGCAGGTATTACAGGTATCGGTTCTGGAAGCCATCACCCGGATACGTTACAATGTAAATGAGTATGTATTCGTCAATACGATGTCGGGCCAGGCCCTGATCACCCATGGGATCTATAACAAAAAGCCGATCGACATCCTGAAGAAGGGGGACACCTCCTGGATTAGTATTTTCAAGGCTGAGCAGCGGGCGGCGAGCCACCCCGGGGGAGTCTATCATTCCTATACATTCCTGAAACCCTCCACCCTGACACCCTCCCTGAAGACCTCCTATTTCAGCTATATGCCAAAATGGAAATGGATCATCGGGACCGGGTTTTACGAGGATGATGTCAACTCTTTCATTGAGTTGAAGAGAAAAGCGCTGTTTGCGGAGATGGAACACAAGATGTTGAATGTGATGATTTATCTGCTTTGCGCATCCCTGTTCTGCTATTTGCTTGTCTCTTTGTTTTCAAGGCGATTCAGGAAAAACATTGACCTCTTTACCGGCTTTTTCGGAAAAGCAGTGCAAGGCAACATGCTGCTTGATATCTCACAGGTCAGTTACAGGGAGTTTGCCAAAATTGCAGAATCGGCAAACCGGATGGTAGCAGCCCTGAAAAATTCGGAGACCCAGTTGCGGAAATCGGAGGAGAAATTTTCGAAATCCTTTAAAAACAGCCCCGACGTGATCATCACCACCACCCTGGAGGGCCATGTTGAAGAGGTCAATGATTCAGCCACGAGACTCACGGGCTTCAGCCGGGCTGATTTCCTTGGCAGATCGATCATTACGCTGAACTTATGGAAAGATGCTGCAGACCGTGACGCCTATGTGGCGCTGCTGAAAGAGAGAGGCCGGGTACTGAATCTGGATGCCGACTTCCGGGCAAAATCAGGAGAAATCCGCAATTGCCTTATCTCCGGTGAGATCATCGACCATAATGATCGCAAATACATGCTGAGCATCATCCGTGATATCACCGAAAACAAGAACATGGAGGCGGAGGTGCTCGGTTTGGAACGGCGTTTTCGTGAAACACTTGAAAATATGCGCCTTATTTCGGTCCTGCTCGACATCCATGGCTGTGTCTCCTTTTGCAACGATTACCTGCTTGAACTTACCGGTTATTCGCGCGACGAAGTCATCGGGAAAAACTGGTTCCACCTGATCATGGATGAAAACCGAACCATGGCAGAACAACTTTTTTACAACAACCAGATGGATGGAATCATCACCTCCTTCTATGAAACGAAGATCAGAACAAAATCGGGGGAGGTGCTTATCATTCAGTTTAACAATACGCTCCTCCGCGACTCCAGGGGGATGGTCACCGGTATGACCTCCATCGGCGAAGATATTACCGAAAGAAAGCATGCCGAGGAGGAACTCAGAAAAAAAATGGATGAATTGCAGCGTTTTCACAATCTTACCATTGGCCGGGAGTTGAGTATGATACGGCTGAAAAAAGAGGTGAACGGGCTTCGCATACAATCGGGACTTGAAGAAAAATACAGGATAGTAGAATGACCAGAGACACCGCACATATCGTGGAGATCCTTCAACAAACCCTCGGGATGGAAATATCAGGATACGATAGTTCGTTTTTGAATAATTCCATTCAGAAAAGAATCACCGAAACGGGATGCGGATCGCCTGAAACCTATGCTGTCCTGATCGGGCAGAGCCTGGCGGAAAGGAATCATTTCATCGCTTCATTGAGCATCAGTTACAGCGAATTTTTTCGCAATTCCCTTACCTGTTCGGCGCTTGAGAGGATTATCTTCCCGATGCTGATCCTCAGGCTCAAGGAGTCGAAGCGTCAGGAGATCAGGATTTGGTCGGCTGCCTGTGCCGCCGGACAGGAATCATACAGTCTGGCCATAATACTGGAAGAATTGAAAAACGGAGATGCTGAAAAATTCAATTACCGCATTTTCGCCTCCGATCAGACCGAATCATGGGTAGCCCGGGCAAAGCTGGGTCAATACACGTACGAGGAGATCAGTAATCTCAGTTTAAAAAGGGTCGCGCGCTGGTTTGATCGCCATGGCGACAGGTACCTTCTCAAGCCCAATCTTAAACGCACCGTCGATTTTTCGGTGTTTGATTTATTCAGCGAATCGCAGGGTTCACCCCCTGCCAGCATATTTGGCGATTTTGACCTGGTCATCTGTGCCAACCTTTTATTTTACTATAAACCGGTATTCCGGAAAAAGATCCTTGATAAAGTAAGTCAATGTCTTACAAAAGGCGGTTTTCTGATCACCGGCGAAACCGAACGGGAAATACTCTTCTCGCTCGGTTACCGTGAAGTAGTACCCCATTCCGCCATCTTTCAGCTAAAACCCTGACATGCAACACCCCTCACTCCCAACCCATGGTCTCCATCCATCCCCACATAAAAAAAATATAATGACCCTGAAAAACCTTAACATCGGAACCCAACTCAAGGCAGGCTTCACCATCCTGCTGATGTTTGTGGTGATCCTGGGAATCGTCGCCTATTTCCAGAGTGACAAAATCCAGCAGTCAACGGAAGATATTTATAATCATCCGCTGATGGTGCAACGAACCATCGGGTTACTCAGGTTTGACGTGCTGATCATCCAGCGTGACATGAAAGACCTGTTTCTGGTAACGGATGAAACGCTCATTGCACGGGATATCAGCGAGGTTGAACTCATGAAGGCCGGGGCCTTTGAGCAGATTGAAAGCCTGTACAACCATTACCTGGGCTCCCGTTCCGATGTGGATTCTTTAAAGAAAGCCCTGATTTTATGGAATTCACTGCATGATGAGACCCTCCGCTTGTTCCGTTCCGGGAAAACAGCCGAAGCTGTTGCCCGCACCAGGAACAATGGTGTCGCCGCCAAACAGATAGAGGTCATCATCAGGGCAATAAAAAAAATCGACGATTTCGCCCAGTATAAGGCTTATGCATTATTCAAGGCTTCAGATGAACTGAATACCATCCTTAACGTACAACTTTTCATGATCGTCGCATTGATCCTGGTGCTGTCGCTGATCATGGGAATATTGATATTGCGCAATATCCGCAGGCCGCTGGCAGAGCTAACCCAGGTTGCCCACCAGTTTCACGGCGGAGACCTGGGCGCCCGCAGTTCCTATCATTCGGCCAATGAAATCGGCTTGTTGTCGGCATCCTTCAACACCCTGGCAGAGTCGATCCAGGTAAAGAACGATCTGGATAAAAAGTTCGAAAATCTTGCTGCGCTGATGCTCAGCGAATATGATGCCAAAAAGTTCTTCCAGGCGACGTTAAACGCCCTTGCCGCTTATACCGGTTCACAAATGGCGGCCATCTACCTGTTAAGCGACGATAAACAAGCTTTTGACCATTTTGAATCGATCGGGGTTGACAACAATGCACGGCAATCGTTTGCTGCCACCAATTTCGAGGGGGAGTTTGGCGCGGTGCTTGCCTCCCGGCAGGTTAAACACCTGAAAAACATCCCCGAAAACACCCGGTTTGTTTTCCATACGGTAACAGGCAAGTATATCCCCCATGAGATCATCACCCTGCCGATTCTTGCCGACAATGAGGTTGTTGCTGTCATTTCACTTGCGAGTGTCTCATCTTACAGCAAACAGTCCATTCAGCTGGTTGACAACATCCTGGTAACCCTTTGCGCCAGGATCGAAGGGATCCTGGCCTATCACAAGATCAAGCAGTTCTCAGAAAAATTAGATGGTCAGAACAGGGAACTGGAGGCGCAGAAAACGGAGCTGGCGGTGCAGGCTGCGGTCCTGACGGAGCAGAACACCGAACTTGAGATGCAGAAGGTGCAATTGGGTGAAGCCAATCAGCTTAAGACCAACTTTTTATCGAATATGAGTCATGAACTGCGCACACCGCTTAATTCGGTGATTGCGCTTACCGGTGTGCTCTCGCGCAGGCTCGCCGGAAAAATTCCCGATGAGGAATACAGTTACCTTGAGGTGATCGAGCGTAACGGCAGGCATCTTCTCGATCTCATCAACGACATCCTGGATATTTCGCGTATCGAGGCTGGCCGGGAAGAAATTGAAATTACCCGGTTTGATCCTAACCTGCTGGTTGCAGATGTTGTCAATATGATCAGGCCTCAGGCACAGCTGAAAAACGTTGAATTACTCGCTACCGTGTCTGGTGCGGATTGCACCATCACCAGCGATGCTGACAAATGCAGGCATATTCTTCAGAACCTGGTTGGAAATGCGGTAAAGTTTACCGAATCGGGGAGGGTGGTTGTCAGTGTTCAGCAGCATGAAAACGAATTGGAAATTACGATCACCGATACGGGTATCGGCATTGCGCCCGCTGATATGAACCATATTTTTGATGAGTTCCGCCAGGCTGATGGCAGCACTTCGCGGAGATTTGGCGGCTCGGGATTGGGGCTGGCCATTGCCAAGAAATATGCAAACCTGCTGGGGGGGACGATTTCGGTAGCCAGCGCTCCCGGCAATGGCTCTGTCTTCACGCTGCATCTGCCCATGCGTTATGCCGATGAAAACCGGGTCAGGGAGGCGCCTGCAATGTCAGTTTCCCGGAATCCCGGGTTACACCGGCCGTCGGAATCTGTTTCCAACCCGGTTGTTAAAACCATTTTACTGGTTGACGACAGTGAGCCTGCCATTATCCAGATCCGGGATATCCTTTCCGACAGCGGGCACCGGATCCTGGTGGCCCGCGATGGAGATGAAGCCCTAAGGATCATAGCCTCCACCATTCCCGATGCGATGATACTCGACCTGATGATGCCTGGAACCAGCGGTTTTGAAGTGCTGAAGCGTGTGCGCGAAAATGAAGCGACTGCCTGGGTTCCGGTGCTGATCCTCACGGCGAAGCATATCACGAAGGAAGATCTGGGATTTTTAAAGAGTAACAACATTCATCAGCTGATCAAAAAGGGCAATGTTAACCGTTCGGAACTGCTTGACGCAGTGACAGCTATGGTACAGAAGGGAACACAGGCAGATTCAAAACCTGCTCCCGGTCCGCAGCCCGGCGTTGGAACTCCAGCGATCCTCATTGTGGAGGACGATCCCGACAACATGGTGACATTCAGGGCATTACTCAAGGATTATTTTACCATTCTGGAAGCTAAGGACGGGATTGAAGGCATTGAGATGGCCGGGAAACACAAACCCGACCTGATCCTGATGGATATTGCCTTGCCCGGAATAGAAGGCATTGAGGCCTTCAACACCATCAGGAGGAATCCGGAGTTGCAACACATCCCTGTTATTGCCCTGACGGCCAGCGCCATGACCACCGACCGCGAGACCATACTCTCCCATGGATTCGATGGTTATCTGCCAAAACCCATTGAAGTAACCTTGTTTTTTAACAAAATCAATGAGACCCTTTATGGAAAATAGAATGTTAAAGATACTGGCTGTTGACGACAACCCGGATAATCTGATCAGCATGAAGGCGCTCATAAGGGAAGCCTTTCCCGGTGCCCTGATTTTTATGGCATTATCCGGGAAAGAAGGCATTGCCATGGCAAAAGCAGAAAATCCCGATGTCATCCTGCTCGACATCGTGATGCCTGGCATGGATGGCTTTGAAGTATGTCAGAAGTTAAAGAGCGACCAGTCACTGGCCGATATCCCTGTTATCTTTGTCACTGCGATAAAAGGGGACAAGGCGAGCCGGATCAGGGCGCTCGACGCAGGAGGCGAGGCCTTTCTTGCAAAACCGATCGACGAAAGCGAACTCACTGCACAGATACGCGCCATGGTCAAAATCAAGGCCGCCAGCAGCGAAAAACATGCGGAGAAAGAAAGGCTTTCAGCCCTGATTGAAGAAAAGACCCACGAATTACAAAAGACCCACATCGCTACACTGAACTTGCTGGAAGATTTAAAGAAAGAAAATGAAGCCCGGAAAACAAGCGAAGAGGCGTTACGTAAAAGTGAAGAAAAATACCGGACAATATTTGAAAACGTCCAGGATGTTTTCTACCAGACTGACCTCGAGGGAACCGTTATCGAAATAAGCCCTTCCATTCAATATTTCTCGGAATTCAGCAGGGATGAGATCATCGGCTTCCCGGTCTCGAATCTCTATGTTGACATGAAAGACAGGGATATCCTGCTGACCGCCATCCAGCGAAAGGGTGAACTGCGGGATTATGAGGTAAAACTAAAGACGAAAACAGGCGCCATAAAACATGTGTCGATCAATGCACGGTTAATTTATAATGCCCATAAAAAACCGGACCATATTGATGGGGCTCTCCGGGACATCACCGAACGGAGAAATGCCGAAAAGCAGATCCAGCTGCTAAGCAGGGCCATTGAGCAAAGCCCGGTAACCATCATGATCACCGACAAGGATGGGAACATTGAATACGTCAATCCAAAATTCACAGGGGTAACCGGATATAGCCTGGATGAGGTAAGGGGAAAGAACCCTCATCTGCTGCAATCGGGAGAACTAACAAGGGAATTTTACAGAGAACTGTGGGAGACGATCCTGTCGGGGAACAACTGGCATGGTGAATTTCATAATAAAAAGAAAAACGGGGAATCGTACTGGGAAGATGCCCTGATCTCCTCCATGGTGAACCAGGATGGGGTAATTTCACATTTCATCGGCGTCAAGATGGATATCACGGAAAAACGAAACATGATGTCTGACCTGACCATTGCCAAGGAAAAGGCGGAGGAGAGCGACAGGCTTAAATCTGCATTTCTTGCCAATATGAGCCATGAAATCAGGACTCCCATGAATGGAATTCTCGGTTTTGCGGAATTATTGAAAGAGCCGGAGCTGACAGGAGAAGAACAGAAAAAATATATCAGTATCATCGAAAAAAGCGGTCAGCGGATGCTCAACATCATCAATGACATTGTCAACATATCAAAAGTTGAATCGGGCCAAATGGAGATCTCGGTCTCAGAGACCAATGTCAACGACCAGATCAGTTTTATCTATAATTTCTTCAAGCC
>CAIYQH010000599.1 GCA_903928285.1 uncultured Bacteroidales bacterium | reverse complement strand
TTCAGAATTCGTTTTTTTACCGTGAGGCCTTTTTAAACTTTGTTTAAACAGGCCTCACAGTTTTTTTATTACCCGGTTCCTTCTCCTGTTTATTACAATCCAGCCGCAGGACAAGATACCCTTATAAATGATATTGGTTACAGGGATGGTGTAAAGGTATTATTGTATTTATAATATGGTGTTAACGGCATTACATTTTCCTTATAAATGCCATGGATAAGCTGACATTGCCACCCCGGATCAGGTGAATCACCGACTCCCGAGAGTACCCATTCAGATTGGCACGTTATTTGCCTTAATCAATCAGTTGATTATCAAACAGGTATGATTTCAACAGGTTAGTTTCGATCGCCTGAGTGCTGAGGTACCCCCGAAACTCTTCAAGGGTGTTAAAATGAATTGGCTGCAGATTGTTCTGCCGCAGGTTATAATCCCAGTATCCTGTTTTTGCCTGCATTGAATTCCGGCTCGGTGATGATCCCCCTTTGTTTAAGTTCATAGAGCTTTTCCAGTTCATCCGAAACCACCCTGTTCTGAAATCCCTGGTTCCCTGTCGAAATAGCCTTGGCCAGTTCCCTTGCCTGGCTCATGATCTGTGCTTTCTTATACTCCTCCTGCATTTGGGTAATCGTGTCTTTCAACTCCTTGGGCTTTTCCACCATGTGGTAAACCGTTGATCCGGCCCCGGCAGCCGTTTGGATCTGGATATTTCCATATCCGAATATCCTCCCCCAGATCGATTGCTCATAGGTTACATTGTTTATCTTCTCGAGCGGACTCTCCTTCGTATGCTGCGAAAAGAAACCCTCTTCATCGATTACCCTTAAATTGGTAACCACCCAGATATTGTTGTTCCGTTGCGTAACTTTATATCCCAGGTAACAAACCATTCCCAACGGGAGAATAAAGGCGTAACTCTGGAACAGGATCGCAGGGATCATGGCTATGACTGTCAGCAGAGCCGGGATTACCAGTGTGAACCAGTGGGGTCTGATCAGTAACGCAACGGTTTCATCCTTCTTCAGTTTTGTTTTCATAGTGGCATGATGTTAAAACGATAAAGTGCAGGTGAACAATGAAATAAGGGTGTAACAGTGCCTACGTCAACCTGCTTGCAGTGCAAATCCAAAATTAGGAATTGTTTTTATAACATCCCCATAATATCAAGAAGTAAAGTGCGAAAATTTCCAAATGCTGTTAATTTCAGGCAGGCGGCGGGTCATTTTTTGATTCCCATGGTTTTCTTCATGTATTCTGCCCACAAACGATAGCATTCGCTGTTGACATGGAGGGAATCGGATTCAAAGAGATCTTTGCGAAGCTTCCCTTTAAGGTCCTTCATTACCCGCGAAATGTCGATAAATTTTGTCATCGGCCGTTTCCGGGCAAGCTTTTTCAGTCCCTGGTTGGTTGCTGTCTGGAGGGAGATCAGGTGCTTCCTGGCGAAGGAGGGTTTAACCGAGAGGAACCAGATCGTGGTATGCGGAAGTTGCTGGTGGACCCTGGTTATAAAAGTGTCGCTCCGGGCAATCAGTTTATCCGGGGTTACCCCTGCCGCAAGATCATTGTCGCCTTCATAAACCACAATGGTTGCAGGGCGGTAGGGCAACACGATATCATTCAGGTAATAATTGAGGGCCTCCATGGTCGAGCCGCCGAAACCACGACGGATCACCGTTATCTCTTTAAAATCGACTGCCAGGTTGTCCCATTTCCGGATGGTCGAGCTGCCTGCAAACAACACCGCACCGGAAGGGGGGAATGATACCGAATCCTGTTTTAAGAAAGCATTGATCTCCGATTCGAACCCCACGGGCGTTTTTCCCGGGATATACCGCGAGGAGGGATTTACCTGCGAAAATGATAGTCCGCCAAGGATTACGGAAAACAGGAAGGTAAGCAAGATTTTTCTTTGCATGGCTGATGTTCGTCGGGGTCTTAATCAGGTCAGTTTATATTTGATGGGGATCCACACATCCTCTTCAGAGTCAGGATGATTACGGATATATTTTTCACCGAGGATCTCAAAATGGGGACGGTCGTCGAGCAGGTATCCTGATACAGGGAGCCATGTACCCAAAATCCAAAGGAAGGTCTCTTTAAACATTTCGGGAGTGCCCTTATACAGGAATACGGCATAGGCGCCGCCTGGTACTACCAGCGTTTCCATCCCTTCGGGAATATCGCCGAACCCGGAAACCTCCACCGCAGCCCATTTTTCAAAGGTTGTTTCAGTGCTGAGATCCTTCAGTTCCAGCACATGGTCATAAATCTGAAGGGAAATCAGTTCCTGGTTCAGGTTGTTTCTGATCATGCTCCTGTGCGGCATGAAACCATGCCATAGTTCAAAGGTCCTGTTGTTTGAAAATGTCATTTTCAGACGTTTTCCGATCAGCATTTTTCCGGTGATGACCTCTATTCGCGGCTCCATTCGGTGGTGGTGTATGGATTTTGATTTTTATTTCGGGTGCAAAGATACAGCTTTGGCAGGGAACTGGAGAAAGAGCTCACAGAACCCTGTAAAGTGTCAGGTGGCATGCTCCAGCATTTCAAGGTCCATCCCGGTCAGGTATTGCACGTTCCTTTTTATTTTCGCGGCATCCCAATCCCACCATTTCAGGTTAAGGAGCCTTTCGATAGTGTCGTCGGGAAAACGCTTCCTGACTGCATTTGCCGGGTTCCCGCCTACAATGGAATAGGGTGCCACATCCCGTATGACGGTTGAATTTGCAGCGATAACAGCCCCGTCGCCAACTACAACGCCGGCCATGAAGGTGGCATTGTAGCCAATCCAGACGTCATTTCCGATCCTGATATCTCCTTTCATCGGATAGGTTTTCCCTTCCATGGCACTTTCCCATCCATTTCCGAAGATGGCAAACGGATAGGCGCTGAGCACCCGCGTGAGATGATTGGCGCCATTCATGATGAATTTCACATCCGATGCGATCATGCAGAACTTCCCGATGATGAGCCTGTCGCCGGTAAAATCAAAATGGTATTTGATATTCTTTTCGAAATTGTGAACGTTTTCGAAATCATCATAATAGGTGTAGTTGCCCACGATTACATTCGGATTCCTGATGATGTTCTTCAGAAAACAAAGCCGGTGGTAATCTTTCAGGGGAAACGCTGAATCTTTGTCTGGTCCTGTCATGTTCGGAACTTTTGAATATCTGCTGGATTGAAACCTGCCGGCAGGTTTATCTTTTATTTGCCGTCATAAGCCTCCTGCAATTTTGCAAGGTCAAACCGGGTCATCTGGAAAGCAGCTTTTAAAACCCGTTCCTTCCTCATGGGATCAACTTCGGCCAGCCAGCCGGGAAAAACCGCCGGTTGGATCTGCCAGGAGAGGCCGTATTTGTCCTTCAGCCATCCGCAGGGCTGCTCGGTACCGCCCTCCGTCAGCCGGCTCCAGTAATGATCGATCTCCTCCTGCGTGTCGCAAAAAACGACGACAGATGCTGATTCATTGAACCTGAATAACGGTCCCCCGTTCATGGCGATGAACTTCATGCCGTTAAGGCTGAATTCTATCGACATGGCCGTGCCTTCCGGCCTCCCGTGGTGTTCAAACCCCTCTTTGCCAAACCTGCTGACCTGCCCGGTTTCTGAATTGGCGAAAATGGAGGTGTAAAAGCGAACGGCCTCTTCCGCCTGGTCATCATACCAAAGGCAGATTTTTATCTCTTGTTTGTTCATGGATACTCCTTTTATATTTTAAAATTACCTGGTCAATCACGAT
Organism: uncultured Bacteroidales bacterium; assembly: GCA_903928285.1. Lineage (GTDB taxonomy): Bacteria > Bacteroidota > Bacteroidia > Bacteroidales > FEN-979 > CAIVAT01. The sequence continues at coordinate 2,838 of CAIYQH010000599.1, read as the reverse complement.
TTTACCAGTAAGAATCCTGCAGCCCTATTTGGCAAGAATATCACTAAAAATCTTCGTCATTCGCTAAACTGCAGAAACCCATCGCTTTTCCTGCCCGGTATGTTGCCCTGCAAAAAGGGCCGTCAGCTGCCCTGTGCCTTCAGTTTTCCCCGGTAGCATCGCAGCGCCCTCTCTTCGGCCGCCACCAGGCAATAGTTGCAGGCAATACATTTCGACTTCGCCTGCCTGCCCTCTTTGAATTTCCTGACGATATCGGGTTCGATGATGAAGGGACGGCACATGGAGATAAAATCGGCTTTTTCACCGGTTATGATGCTTTCGACCGACGCAAGCGTACTGATACCGCCAACTGTAATGACAGGAATTGAAACCATGTTCCTGATCATGGCGGCAAATTGGACATTGTAATTTTCGTACGGCCTGATCTTTTTTGTCAGAATCGGAACAACTCGTTTTGCAATGCTTTTGACAAACCCGGGATAGGACTTGTAGCGGAAATTATGTCGAAAGGCAGCCTCAACGGGTAATGTGTCGCCCCTGACGGTATAGAGGCTGTCTTCAAAAACCCCGCAGGAAACCTCGATTGCGCTGCACCCTGCAGATTCGAGCATCCCGGCGATTTCAACGGCCTCCGTGATGTTCATACCTCCTTTCCTGCCGTCGTGGGCATTCATCTTGACCAACACAGGAAAATCGCCGGCCATCCGTTTTGCCCTGGCAAAGATTTCGCCGATGATCCTGAACCTGTTTGCCGTGGTTCCGCCCCACCGGTCGGTGCGCCGGTTGGTGTATGACGAAAGGAACTGCGCCAGGAGGTAACCATGGGCCAGGTGCAGCTGCACTCCGTCAAAGCCGGCATCCTTCGCCCTTACAACCGCGTTGGCGAAACTTTCGATGATTTCGAAGATCTCAGGCTCTGAGAGTTCATGGGGGAGATCTTCGTTGAATGTCCTGTCCCTGATGGCCGAAGGGGCAACCGTGGGGAAGCCTGTGATCTTCGACCGGGTTTGCCTGCCGCAATGGGCAATTTGCAATATTACCGGGGTGCCGTATTCATGAATCTTACCGGTAAGCTTTTTATAGGGATCGATAAAAGTGTCGTCGTGGATCATCAGCATACGGTAGCTGTTGCTTTTCCCGTTCGGCATGACCCCGGCAAACCCGGTAATGATGCACCCAACCTCATTCCTGGCAAGCATCTCATATTTTTTAATCAGCTGATCTGTCGGATAACCATATTCATCGGCAAGACCCTCATGGGTGGCCGAACGGATGATCCGGTTATTCAGCCGGATGTTACCGATGGTGGCAGGTTCGAAAATCATGTTGTAGATGCTCAGGTATGGTAATATTTGCCTGCAGTTCAGCAGACTGCCGGCGCTTAGATAGGCCGGGCTGCTGAAGACAAAAATAGCTTTTTTTAACTTTCGGTCACCAGCGTAACCACCTTTTCCTCCGCCATGACCTCCAGGATGGAAAAGCCTGTCAATTTCAAAAATAGTAGGATTTCATCTTTCGTGAAGGCCCTGAGGGTGGTAATATCTTCAATCTCTGTCGTTTCGTTGCCCTCTTCGATGCGATAGAGGGCATGCCAGTCATAGGTCCAGCCTGTTTCAAGATTTTTTTCAAGGTGGCTGATGCGCGTGATTTTCTTTTGACCCGGTTGAAAGGTTTGTTCGAAATTATCAAAGTTGTCGAAAATGCCATTGGCCTCGAACACGTCAAACACCAGTAATCCATGTTCCCTGAGCGCGTTGTGTATCCCCGCCAGGGTGCCGATGACCCCCTAGTTTTCGGTTACATAGGCAAGGGAACGCCCGGAGATCATGACCGCATCAAATTGCCGGTAAAACGACAGATCCCGCATATCCCCCCGGATAAACCTGTCGGATTTTGTTTCAGACCGGGCTATATCCAGCATCTCCTCATAAAGGTCGAGCCCGAGGTAATCATAACCATGGTCAAGAAACCTCCGGGCCAGCATCCCCGTGCCGCAACCGATTTCCAGTATCTTCCGGCAGTTATGGGCTTTCAGCAATCCATCATAAAATTCGAATTCCTTGTCATAGTCAAAGATATGCCGGTACATTTCATGGTAGATGCCGGCCAGGGTTGAATAGAGTTTGTTCATGGCTTTTGTTTTTCACGCATGCACCGCACCGAGAAACCCATCCAAAACGGGTGGGTGTTGCGGAGTACATCGTCGAGACTGTAGATCATGTTCCTGTACCAGGCGGCCGACTCACCTGATGGCGAACTGCTCCACCAGAAGGCGCTCCTGCCCGCCAGGAAGAAACGGCCATAGCTGCACCGCTCGCCGCAGGGAAGGGCTGCAAAACCAAAGTCATCCCGGCCATTGCCGCCGGAACTCCACCCTGAATTTTTTTTAAGCCTTGGCCCTGCATCGTTTCCCCTTCCGCCTGTAGTATTCCACACCGGGTCGCCTGTGCCATACTGGCTGTCGACAGTACCCTCCATGAGTTTCCAATCCTCATCCGAAGGCACCTTCCACCCATCGGGGCAAAGCAGTCCGGTATGCACGGCATGCCAGTTGTACATGGCCCCGCAGGTTTTTGCATTGGGTTCGTCATTGTTATACCAGCAGAAGGCGCCCTGCGTGGTCTCCGTCCAATCAGTACTGCCGGGTATCATGGGAATTTTTGTTCCGTCGCGGTATGTGCCCGTCCTGAGGTTTTCGCTCATCCACTCCTGAGTGCCAATGGTAACGGTTTGGTAAACATTGCCTTCAATATCGGTGACGGAATCAGCCACGAGGGGTTGCCCCTGTACCGACAGGAACCCGGCGAATGCAAATAGAAGGAACAGAATGTTTTTTTT
>CAIYQH010000598.1 GCA_903928285.1 uncultured Bacteroidales bacterium | reverse complement strand
TAACACCAGATTTGGATTTCTCTTTCTCCAGGCCATTGCCGTGGCTATCATCTGCCTTGGATCGCTGATCAACTTTCATCAATACAAAATCTGGGGGAAACCTCTAATCCCTACCTTTGTCGGATATAAACGCGATATCGAGAAATATTCCAAAATTATCTCCTTCTCGAAATTTTCACGTAACGACCATTCAACACCAAACCATTTTTCGGGAGCCGACGGTATCTTCCCTACTGAAACCGTCAGGATAATGTGTGGCGTTTTCTGCTGCAATATTTCCGGCTATGCCCCGGTTGTTCCCGTTCCTGTCTGGACCAGTTCCTGCGGCCTCAGGGCTCCCCCTACCGTATAATTCCGTGCTGATCTGCAATGTTCGCTGAGTTGAAAAACTCACGGCAGTTGTACGTTATCAGGTTTTATCATGCCTAGCCGGCAATGATTCTGACCGGGCCGCAACCGAAAAGCATCCGCTGATTACCTAAAGCACCTTCCTGAAGCATCATTTTCCCATTTTGATCATTTTTAACCAGAAATACACAATCCATCATGAATAAACTTCGTACGATCTTATCCGTCAGTTATCTGGCTATTTGTCTTGCAATATTATTTTCCACGACAGGCGTTCAGGCTTCCGTCAAATCAGATTCAATCTCCCTGTTACCGGGGTATGCAAACGAGGTTTATTACAGCTTGAAAAACGGTATTATCCAGACCGGACCCCATGCCACCTGGGATATAGCCTTTCGTACGATGAAGCGTAGCTCCTCCATCCTCACCAACGACGGGGCCGGCGTAGTCCTTTATACCTATCCCAAGGCTGATACCAGTGGTTGGGCTACCATGGATACAGTGGGCATCGCCACCTGGAAACCCATGTACAACGACCCCGAAAACTGGGAAAACGGGGCCTTTTCAAGAAATGCAAAGTCGTATCCCGATTACGGCTGGGCCATCTATAATGGTGTTACCCACGACCTGAACGGCGATTCTCTCTTCGTGATCAAACTGCGCGACGGGAGTTTCAGGAAATTATGGATGATTAAAAAATTCTCAACCCTTGATATTTACAAGTTCCGTTATGCCAATCTTGATGGTACCAATGAGCATACCGTCAGTGAAGATATCAGTGGCCTCACGTCAACAGATTTTTCGGGGTATTCTCTTGAAACCAATACGCGCGTAGCCTTTCAGCCGGTTAGATCAAGCTGGGATATCCTGTTTACCCGCTATATGTCCGTCCAGCCCGACGGCACCCCGTACCTGGTTACCGGCGTGCTGAGCAATGATACCGTCAGCTCAAAGAACTTCCACCCGGTGCAACTGACTTACACCGATTACGGTTTGGGAAAGTGGGACTCGACCCGTTCCTCCATTGGCTGGAACTGGAAAGTGTTCGATATGATCAATTTCGTTTATCATGTAGTCGATTCATCGGTCTATTTTGTCAAACCTGTCTCAGGAGACATCTATAAACTGATCTTCACAGCCTATGCAGGCAGTTCAACCGGCAAGGTGAAATTCAACGTGGAGAAGTTTGCCGGCGCCGGTATCTCCGCCATCAGCAGGAATGACGTTGTGCTGAATCTTTATCCCAATCCTGCCGTCAGCAGGATCAACCTCGATATAACCGGGAAAGCCGGTAATGAACTTTCTTTTTTTCTTACAGATCTGACAGGTCGACAACTCCGTGCAGATCATCCGGGACAATTGACCGGTGGACTTAATGCTTATTCAATGGATGTTACCGGGGTGCAACCCGGCGTGTACTTTGTGACCGTTTGTATCGCAGCAACGAAAATGGTTTCCAAAGTAATTATCACCCGTTAAGCATGAAAAAGGGTCCAGCCTGTCTGTTATCCGGACTTTTCAGTCTTCTGGCCGTAACAATTGGTTACGGCCAGAAGGCTTTTATCAGGGTTTACGATCAGAAAAGCCATGAACCTGTTGCCTTTGCCCATGTCTGTTTCCAGGGGTTGAAATCAGGTTCACCAAAATACAGTCTGACCTCCATCGAAGGGAGTGTAGCCAATGACATCAGTGAAAGATCCAGAATAGCCATCAGTTATATGGGCTATTCAACCTATAATGATACCATTAAACCGGGCCAGTCGGTTGATATCCTGCTTGTGCCCAAGGTTCTGAACATGGATGAAGTTGTCGTTACAGGGCAATATACGCCCGAACGAGCCGACAAATCCATCTATAAGATAGAGGTGATCAATTCCAGGCAGATTGAACAAAAGGCTGCCGGCAATATGGCCGACCTGCTCAAAAACCAGTCAAATATGAGGGTTACCCAGGATGGGGTGCTTGGCACCAGCCTGAAGATGCTGGGAATGTCGGGTGAAAATGTCAAATTCCTGCAGGACGGCGTTCCATTGATCGGCAGGATGAACGGCAATTTTGACCTGAACCAGATCAACCTGAACAATACCGATCATGTGGAGGTTATCGAAGGCCCGATGTCGGTCATTTACGGAAGTAACGCGCTGGCTGGTGTGATCAACATCATCACAAAGGAAAATAAGGCTTCATTGCTTAATGTTACGGTCAATTCCTATTTAGAATCGGTTGGAGCTTACAATTTTGACGGCTCGTTGTCCTTCAACAAAAAGAAACATAGTTTTTCAATTGATGGCGGTCGCAACTTCTTTGGTGGTTTCCAGGCGCCCGGCGACGATCCCCGTAATGTTACCTTCAAGCCAAGGAGACAGTATTTTGCGGATGGCTACTATATGTTCACCACCGAGAAGCTGAAGCTGAAATTTGCTTGCGATTATTTTAATGAATTACTGTTGGATAAGGGCACTATCCTGAGTCCCTATTACCCGACAGCATTTGACAACAAATTTACCACCATCCGCTATTCGGGCAGGATGGATGGAGCGATCAAACTCCCGGCAAATCATTTTCTGAACCTTCTTGCCTCCTGGTCAGTGTATAATCGTGTCAGGGACACCTACCTCAAAGACCTGACCACTCTTACCGAGTATCCTGTACAGGAAGCCTGGGCCCGGGATACCACCATCATCAGGTCGATCGTGGCGCGTGGCACCTTTGCGCAAAGCAACCCCGACAGGAAATTCAAATATCAGACTGGATTTGATCTCAGCAATGAAACCGGTACCGGGCAGGATGTGGTAGGAAAGAAGAAGGTTATTGGTGATTATGCCGCCTTCCTGAGCACGACCTGGAATCCTGTCGGTATCCTTTCGATACAGCCCGGTATCAGGTATATTTATAACACCAAATATGCTGCTCCGTTGGTTTATGCCCTAAGCGCAAAATGGACCATCCTGAACAGCCTGAACCTCAGATTATCCTATTCCCGGGGATTCCGTACACCCGACATCAAAGAGCTCTACCTGGTGTTTGTCGATGTAAACCATGATGTTCACGGGAATCCTGACCTTCAGGCAGAAAAGTCGAATAACGTCAGTTTTAACCTGAATTATGCCAAAGAGGAGCGGAAGGTGGCCTGGTCATTTGATCTCACAGGGTTCTATAATATCATAGCCAATAAGATAGAACTTGCCCAGACAGGCAGCAACATTACCTACCAGTATGAAAATGTGAGCCGTTACAAAACAGCAGGTCTGCAGGCGGGATGCTCTTATTCGCTGTATCCCTCCTTCAAGATGCAGCTTGGATTTTCGGAGACGGGAGTGACGGGCAGCCCTGATGTCGCTTTGCCTTATGAAACCTTTAAATGGGCTCCCGAGGTTACCTTTAGTCCTTCCTATCGCTTTATCAAACCCGATCTTACCTTGTCTGTCTATTATAAATATTCAGGATCGGCGCCACAGCTCATCTATGATACGAAGAAACTGTTATGGCAATGGGTGAATCCTTACAACATGATGGATTTCACGGCCAGCAAGGGTTTCTGGGATAACCGCATCCGTCTTTCGACCGGGGTGAAAAATATTTTCAACAACACGGTTGTTCCCACCACAGGAAGCCAGGGCGGTGCGCATTCCGGAGGGAATGGCAGTTATGTTACCTGGGGCAGGACTGTTTTCGTGAAAATCTCCTTTCAATTCAATAAATACAAATAATGAGAACTGCTTTGGTGATAGTTTGTCTGCTGGCTGTTCTGGCCCTGCCTTCATGTTTTAAAAAGGATGCCATGCTGACTGCCCATCCTCGCGGGGATACGATAGCCCTGACGGAGAATTACCTCTACCAGCTTTATTTCAACCTCGACGCGGGCAAAGTGATACGTTCCAATGTGAAAACAGCCTCCGACCTTGGCTTTGAATGCAGCAGCAAGGGGTGGCATGTGATATTAAACAGCAGTGATTTCATGAAAGTCGCCGACCTTGGGGAGGTAACTTTCGCACAGGCGCATGATACTGTCGGGGTAAACTGGAAGTTTGACAAATCGGACGGAAATCCCGACTCGGTTGCCATCGGGCGGTGGTTCCGGATCTCCGGTGCAGATACGGTTTCCTCAAACCATGTATTTGCCGTCAACCGCGGGATGGATGAACTGGGAAATGCGTTGGGTATTTACCAGGTCATCTTCGACAGTCTGAAAAACAATACCTTCTATTTCCGCTATTGCCCGTTAAAAGGTGGTTCCAGCCTGGCAGGAGCGGTCACCAGGGATCGGCTGGTAAATTATTTGTGGTTCAGCCTGAAAACAGGTGCCGTTCAACATTTTGAGCCCGCTACGACAACCTATGACCTGCTTTTTACCCAATATACCACCATGTTGTACGACGGAACCATACCCTATCCCTACCTGGTAACCGGGGTTTTGACCAACCGCTCGGGAATGGAGGTGGCCCTTGATACGCTGGTTGCCTTCCCTTCCATTACCCGCGACATCGCTACGAACCTGGTCTATTCAAAGAACCTGGATGCCATCGGTTACAACTGGAAATATTACAGTTTTAAAACCGGCGCCTATACGCTGCGAACCAACTACTGTTATCTCATCCGTACGGTTACGGGGCAAATCTATAAACTGCATTTCATCGGTTTTTACAATCTTAAGGGTGAAAAGGGCTACCCGGTAATCGAATATGAACAGTTGTAGCCCTTCGTGAAGACAAATCCCTGCAGAGCCGTGCTTTTTCACTATCCATCAGCATATTTACCATTGTTATCCTGGTCTCCGGATCAGCCATCTGTCGGGTGATCAGCGCGCTTCATATATTCCAAAGGGAATCAGCAGTCCGAAGGTGATATTTCGCCCCATATTGTAGATACCCAGCGGTTTCAACCGGCTCAGGTGATCATAATATTGGATGTCGGTCAGATTTTTCCCGCTGATAAACAGGGTCCAGTGCTGTTTTTGAACCTTTATCCCCGCCCCGAGCGAGGCATTCAGCAATACATACCCAGGGGTTTCAGTTTCAAAAACGTCGATCCGCTTTTGTGCATAATGTATTTCAATGCCTGCTTCAACCCACGGAGCCTGCAAAATACTCTTTTGTCCTGTTTTCACGACCCATTTCAGATCATGTTGCGAATGAAGGGCCGGGATAAACGGGAGCGGAACTTTCGTGGTAGCGTTGATCCCGTAAACATAATCAATATTGTTATCAAGATGTAATGCATCAACAGGATGGATATCGAGTTCAAGTTCAAATCCCGTAAGCACCGAATTTCCCTGGATGTAGCGGTAAACCGGGTACCGGATACCATTTTGCAGCCTCTTTTCATTACCGTTGTTCCTTGAATAGATGAAGTTGCCGATGGTGTTGTAGAAACCGTTGAATACAGCATTGAGGTATTTCGTATTGGCTGACAGTTCCCCGTCGATTTGCAGGCTTGTCTCGGGTTTAAGCGCCGGATTGCCGATTTCGTACCTGAAGGTGCCCTCATGTACACCGTTTGAACCTAATTCAGCAATATTCGGTGCACGGAACCCCCTGCCTAAATTGAATTTCAGGTTGAATGTCCGGTTAATTTTATAGGTCATGCCTGTTGATCCGGTAATGGCTGAAAAGGTGGTGTTGAACCCTGTAAACAGGGTATCTCCTGACGCTGACGGCTTACCTTTGGAATCCAGGAACATGGATTTTCCCTCCACATGCCTGAAATCGTAACGCAACCCGGCATTTATGGTGAACCTTTCCCAGCTTTTCTTTGAATAGATGAATCCTCCAATATCCTGCAGGTTATAGTCGGGTACCAGGAACTCAATACCCTTGTTCCGGTTGGTCTGGGTCATGCCGCTGAATCCCCCTACCAGTTCCAGGGATTTGGCAAGGCTTAGGGTATATTTTGCATCGCCGGTCCAGGTATCGAGATGAAAATAGAGACCCGGTTCCTGTGGCGTTTCGGCAAATTCCTTCCGGTCGTTAACCTGGTAGCCGAGGTTGATCCTGATCTGGCTGTTTTTGATGACAAAGTTGGAAACGGAGGTCAGTTTTTCATGCGAAACAAGCTGGAACGGTACGGCAATATCACGGCTTTTGGCTTCATCGGGAGTGACGGTATTCCCATCGTGGCTGATAAACAGATGTGTTACCGAATCACGGGTGCCGTCGATGATTCCGATTTTCGTGTCAAAAAGGCTGAAATGCAGATGGGAGTATCCCCAACGTTTGTTTAACCCGATCATGCCGCTCAGGTCCTGTTCCCAAAAACCGCTGTTGTAGATATACTCTGATGGCGTTCTATAGGAGGAAGCTGTCTTATAGGTTCCACGGATTCGCCAGATAAGTCCGTTCTGATTTCCCTCTGCCATCAGGGAGTTGCCGAAAAGCTTGTTTCCCGTTGAGAACTGGGATACCATTTCTCCCTTTACCGTGTTCAGCGGAGCAGGGTTGGGTTCCAGGATATTGATCACACCTCCCATGGCATCTGAACCATAAAACAGGCTGGCAGGGCCTTTCAGCACCTCGATCCGGTCGGCCGAAAACTGGTCAATTTCGATGCCATGTTCATCACCCCATTGGCTACCCTCCTGGCGCACTCCTTCATTCAGGGTGATCACGTGGTTGTAACTCAGCCCCCTGATGACAGGCTTGGATACCGCCCCCCCGGTCGTAATCTCCGACAACCCCGGCACTGTGGAAATGGAGTTGATAAGGTTGGTCGAAGGCAACGTTAACAGTTGATTTTTCGCGATGGGGGTGATGGAGATGCTGCTCTGACTGTTATCGCTCGAAAGGGCGTTTCCCGTAACCACAACCTCCTGGGCTTCAATGGCCGATTCGCTCAATTCAAAATCAACGGTGGTGGTCTTCCTCAGATCCACCACACGGGTGATGGCCATGTACCCTACGTAACTTACCTGGATCAGAAAGGTTGATTTGGGTAGGTTGTTGATCATGTAAATCCCTTCACTGTTTGTTGCCGCACCAGTTTTCAGGTCGGGAATGAAAATGGTCGCCCCGGCAAGCGTTTCACCGGTTGCCTTTTCGGTGACCTTTCCGCGGAGCGTGACCTGCGCCATCAGCGTGCAGGTGCCATAGATGATGATGAGAATTACTAAGAAGAAATTTCTGGAAATGGAAGTCATGGTCCTTGTGGTTAATAAATGTAAAATACCTGAAAAAACGGGAATAGGTACCGGTATAATCCAAATCATAGCGCTGTAGTTGTGATTGCCATTGCACCAAATACTTAAATGGAAGGTTTGGTCCAGACAGGGAAATACCGGTTTACTGAGGATAATCAGGTCAGGGGAGGGGCCCGCAGGTTAAAATAAATCAGGAAAGATACTGCTCCGGCAACCGTTGCAGGGAGGATGATCTCCCCGGGGGCAAGGTTATAGACATTTAACGTGAAAATGACGGGAGAGGTGTAAACAAGGCTGGCAATCTGCAGGATCTCACAATGATGATGATGGGCTTCTACTGCGGGTTTGTCACCTGCCAGGCAAACTGTATCCTCATGATGGTAAAATTCATGG
>CAIYQH010000597.1 GCA_903928285.1 uncultured Bacteroidales bacterium | reverse complement strand
TTGTCGATATCGGTCGCTGTAGTATTGCCCGAGAAGCTTAAACTGCGGGTGTCACGGTTGTTCCACAAAGACAAAACCGACCAGAAGTTCGATGCCGGCTGGAGTATTGGCTGGCTGAACGGCTTCTGGGTCGTTTCGGTGGGTTTCCTTGCGGCAGGAGTGCACCTCTATCTCAACTTTCCCGGATTGCAACTCCTATCCTTTTTCCTCTTCCTGCTTTCCGTAAACTTTTTCATCGGCAACCTGACCGTCCGTTCTGCCAAACATACCCGTTACCTCACCCTCCCCTGGGTTAAGCTGTACTCCGGCGACATTGCACATATCCTCGATGCCGGTTGCGGCGCGGGTCGTTCGACCGTTGCGCTGGCAAAGGTTTTTCCCGGCAGGATTACAGCCTTCGACCTGTTTAACTCCAATTATATAGCCGGGGGAGGAAACACCCTGCTGGAAAAAAACCTGGAATTTGCCGGCATTGCCAGCCGTGTTGATATTTTACAGGGAGATATCACCCGAACAGGATTTCCCTCCGGAACATACGACGCAGTGGTGAGTTCCTACATGATCGACCACCTTGGCGAACAGAAACTCCCGGCTTTGGCCGAAATCAACAGGATTCTCAAACCCGGAGGAAGAATGCTGATGATCGTGCTTACCCCGACCCTTGCCTCCTTTGCAATCCTGAATGTCATTTCGTGGATGCTGACCTCCGTGAAACAATGGCGCGGGTTGTTTGACCAGACCCGCTTCCGTCTGGTTGAAGAGGGAGAGGTGAACGGCGGAACCTACTTTTTAATTGAAAAGCAGGAGCTAAATTAATCCTGAATTTAACCCCTCTTACCATCATTTTATGTACCGGATATTTATAGGAAGTCTTATACTGAGTGCCATCCATGCCATGATCCCGAATCACTGGCTTCCTCTTATTGCAGTTGGGAAATCGGAGAAATGGACAGGCCGCCAGACCCTGTGGGCAATGGTGATCACAGGCGTTGCCCACACCCTGAGTACCATCCTGGTTGGGATCGTGGTCGGGCTGATAGGGTACAAACTCTCGGCAAAGTACTCATTGGTTTCGGAAACGGTTGCACCTGCCATCCTGGTTGGTTTGGGCGTTATCTACCTCCTCCTCGATCTGCGCAGCCACCGTCATCATCACGATATCAACCTTGTTACAGCGGAAAATAAGCCAAGGTGGGCCGTCATCATGGCAACCATGAGCCTCGCCATGTTCCTGACACCTTGTGTCGAAATTGAAGCCTATTACTTCCAGGCGGGCGCCATCGGCTGGATCGGGATATTCATGGTATCGGCCGTTTACCTGGTCACGACCCTTATGGTCATGATTTTACTGGTTTACCTGGGAAAGAGGGGGGTACGCAGTTTTAATACCGGGTTCCTGGAACATCATGAAAAGGGTGTTACCGGATCAGTGCTTGTCGTGCTCGGTTTACTGGGAATGGGGGTTTTCGGGTAGGAGTGCCTTACACGTAAAGCTGGTCGATCATCTCGGCTGCGGCAGGGTCGATCTGTTCCCTTTTCCTGATCTCGTCGAACAGGGTCAGCAGGTCGCCTGATTTCAGCCGCTGTTTTTCCTGGCCTTTCATATCGTGCACGATCCTGCCCTTGTGCAGCATGAGAATCCTGTCGCCCATATTCACAGCCTGCTGCATTGAATGGGTCACCATCAAAGTGGTAAGGCGATCTTTATTCACCACCTCCCTGGTAAGCTGGATAACCCTGGCGGCAGTTTTGGGGTCGAGCGCGGCCGTATACTTATCAAGTAGCAACAACTTAGGTTTGATCCAAGAAGCCATCAGCAGCGTAAGCGCCTGGCGCTGTCCGCCCGACAACTTACCGATGGGGCTGTGCAGACGATCTTCAAGTTCCCTTGCAAGGGGGATCACCCGGTCGCGGAAACTGCTGACAATCGCTGGGGTCAGCGCCAGGTGGAGATTTCCGCGCTGTCCTCTCCTGTCTGCAAGCGCAATGTTCTCGGCAATGCTCATATCGGGGGCCGTTCCCGAAAATGGGTTCTGGAAAACCCTCCCGATGTATTTCGCCCGCTTGTGTTCTGCCATGCGGGTAATGTCGCTGAGCGCCGCCACCCCGCTGATCGTTCCGGGATTAAAGGTTTTACTCAGGTTCAGGATATCGATCATGATTTTTCAGCTCCTCTCTTTTTTTTTCATCATCCCGGGAAGGATGAGCGCAATAAACACAAACACCGCCGTGATGATTTTCAGATCGTTGGGATTCATGCCCAGCCGCAAGGCCACGGCAACCAGCAACCTGAATATTCCCGATCCTAGAATAGCGACATCTCTTTGTGTTTTTATGCTTGAAAAGGAAATTCCTGTCGTGTTCACCGTGGCTTTCGAGCCGAAACAGGTCGGGCTGAAAAGCATACCGGCCAATTTATCAGGGGTATACGATTCCCTGAAGGCCGGCGAATTTGCCGACATCCTGTTGAAATGCATTCCCGGTCTTAAAAAGGTCGGGATACCCTATAATACGGCCGAGCCAAACGCCGTATATTCCGAAAAGGTGATCCGGGCGGTTCTCGTGGCCAGAGGGATCCAGGTGGTTACTTCCCCGGTCAACAGCCCGAATGATATCATGATGGCGGGCCAGTCGCTGGTACAACAGGAGATCGGCGCCATTGCCGTTGCAGCCGACAATACCGTTTACCTGGGGTTGAATACCCTGGCAACGGTGGCCGACAAGGCTGCTATCCCCCTGTTCGTGACCGACGCCATGCACACCCGCCAGGGCGCCGCGCTCGGGTACGGGGCTGATTATGAAAAATGGGGCTATGCAAGCGGACTGAAGGTGATTGACGTGCTGAAGCACCGGAACGGAAATTCGCGGAAAATAATGCCCCTCGGGCAGTACAGCCTGATCATCAACAAAAAGGCGGCCCTTACCCAGCATCTGCTGATCCCCAAAGAAATTTCAGACCGGGCGGTCCAGGTGACCGAGTGAAACAAGATTACACCCGGAATCTGCCTGTGGATGTCGTGGGTAATTACCTGTAATGAATAAGGCCGCTGTCGTGGGTTGAAAAATCCGTTGGTCGCTGTTAAACATGAACAGTGATGAATGAATCCGCAGTAAAAATTGAACTGATTCCACCATGTGATCACCAATGAAATGAAAGAGGTCGTCGCCGAGGCCCAGGATATCATCGTTTTTTATGATTTCAACAGCAATACCAAGGTTCTCATCCCGGACGAGATCAAGGAAAGGATCGCGGAAGTGGAGAAGAACATTACATGATTTCAACCATAAAAACCGTGGTTTATCCATGTTTCCATCCATCAGCAAGGCTTACCTTTGCACCGTCAAACAAACCATATGCTGACAGTAGTGTGACCTGTAGAGCATTTTTTCGGTTCACGCCGGCAAATGCAAGTGTTCCTGTCTTTCACATTCCACATAATGTGTTTATTAGCATACGTTAACAGATGAAATAACATTTACGGGAACGATACCACCAAAAGCTTTAGAAATAATGAAAAATACAGTTCTTCACAAAGCGGAAAGCCGAGGCGAGGCAAACCATGGCTGGCTCCACAGCCGGCATACCTTCAGTTTCGCCGACTATTACAATCCCAGGCGTATGAATTTCGGTGCGCTGAGGGTTTTAAATGACGATACGGTTGAAGCGGGCAGGGGTTTCGGCACACATCCCCACGACAACATGGAGATCATCTCCATCCCGCTTGAAGGCGATCTTGAACACAAAGACAGCATGGGAAATGTTTCGGTGATCCGGTATGGCGACATACAGGTCATGAGCGCCGGAACCGGGATATACCACAGCGAATACAACAAAAGTAAGGATACCCGTGTGAAATTCCTCCAGATCTGGGTGTTTACCAACAGGGCGAATGTAACGCCCCGTTATGACCAGATAACCCTGGATCCTGCCGAAAGGCACAATAAATTCCGGCAGGTGCTCTCCCCGGATGAGAAGGATGAAGGTGTTTGGATTTACCAGGATGCCTGGTTCCATCTCGGCACCTTTGACAAGGGAATGGGGGCTGATTACACAGTTAAGAAAAGCGACAACGGCGTTTATGCCTTCATCATCAAAGGCAGTGTTACCATCGACGGCACTGTCCTGAATGAAAGGGACGGGTTCGGGATATGGAATAGCGATAAAATTTCGGTCATGGCTAACTCACAGGACGCCGAAGTGCTGCTCATGGAGGTACCGATGAATTATTAAACCAAAAAAATTAAAATAACAGGAATATCATGGAAAATATTAGAAAAGTCGACCGCATTATTATCGGACAGCCCACTTCCGACGGGGCAGGTGTAAAACTGACCAGGATTCTGGGCCATAACACGCAGGAGATGCTCGATCCCTTCCTGTTGCTTGATTTTTTCGGTTCCGCCAACCCGGATGATTTTATGTCGGGCTTTCCGTGGCATCCGCATCGCGGGATGGAAACGGTGACCTATATGCTTGACGGCAAGGTGGAGCATAGCGACAGTATCGGCAACAGCGGGGTGATCGGGAAGGGGGATCTCCAGTGGATGACCGCCGGCAGCGGGATCATTCACCAGGAGATGCCCAGGTATGAAGGGGGCAGGATGTATGGGTTCCAGTTATGGGTGAACCTGCCGTCGGCGTCAAAAATGGTTGCTCCCCGCTACCAGGATATACCGGCAGCCAAGGTACCGGTGGTTGAACTCGAAAACAAAATCCGGGTGAAGGTTTTGGCCGGAACTTTCGCGGGGGTGCACGGACCTGTTGAAAACATCATTGCCGATCCTGATTATTTTGACATTGAGATGCCTGGGAATACGGAACTCCGGATCCCTGTGCTTCCGGAACATACCGTGTTTGCCTATCTTTATGAAGGATCAGCAGGTTTCGATGAAACCGGCAAACAACCATTGCGAACCGGCGAAGGAGCCCTTTTCGGCCAGGGTGATGGTGTGATAGCTAAAACTGGAGCCTCCTCTGCCCAGTTTATCCTGATTGCCGGGAAGCCCATCGGGGAACCTGTCGAATGGAACGGCCCGATCGTGATGAACACGGAGGCGGAAATTAACTTAGCCTTCAGGGAATTACGAAACAATACCTTTATAAAAACCTGATGTACCTTCGGGTTGAATCATCCGGCCCGTTTCTCCGAAACCATCTTCCGGTATTGAAAAAAATGATTAATATTGTTTGGCAAATCCGCCCGCTTTAATACGGCGGCCTTTGCCGGTTTTGTCTGTTAACCGGTATCAGGGAACAAGGATGCTTCATTTTTAAAAATACTGCAATGACCCAAAAAAAAGAAAAAGACCTGACTGTCGAAACACTCAGGGGGGCTGTTATTATCCTGGTGGTAATCGGTCATGTGATCGGCTCGGGATCAGACGGGGGCATGAAGGTCGCGGAGGATTCTTTCCTGCGCCATTTCTATTACACCTTCGCTGAATTTCTGCAAATGCCGCTTTTTACTGTTCTTGCAGGATGGGTGTATACCCTGAAACCTGTCACGTATGACAAAATCGGGGACTTTATCAGCAAAAAATTCGTCAGGATACTCCTGCCGATGTTCGTGGTGGGTGCCTGCTATTTCTTGCTGCAATACCTTACTCCCGGTACCAACCGTAAAGGGAACCTCGCCGATATCTGGCGACTGCTCTTTTTCCCATACACCCTGTTCTGGTATTTGTATTCCCTTTTCCTGGTCTTCCTGGTGGTTGCTGTCATTGACTCGTTTCACAAAATGGAAACCTTTAACAGCTGGCTGGTGATCCTGCTTCTGACATTGACGATCCTGGTGTTCAGGGACATGGTCATCCCGGTAGAGACCCCCAATTACCTGAGTTATAAGGGCGCAATTTATCTCCTGCCCTGTTTTATCCTTGGTGTCGGACTCAACCGCTTCAAACCTGTTTTTCAAAACAGGATCTTCTTCTACTCCACACTGATCCTGCTGATCCTCTCGGTCATCATCCAGCAGCTGTCATGGTATAAAGTGCTGGATTATCCGATGGTTAAAGACACCGGCGTCGGATTGCTGCTTGGGATCACAGGCACCATCCTGCTGCTGCGGCTTCCCTGGAAGGTTGGCTGGCTGGTATGGTTCGGGAGTTTTGCCTATTCCATATACCTGTTTCATGCATTCGGCACGGCGGGCGGGCGTATTATCATCCAGAAGTTCGGGATCCAGTCAACCCCTGTCATTTTTGCCTTTTCATTGATCGCCGGATTAGGTCTGCCGATACTGGCCGATTACCTTTTAAGCAAGTTTGGCCTGACAAGGATGTTGTTTCTCGGAAAAAGTTTTCGCGCCGTTCAGAAAAAAAAAGGGGTGCAAACGCCGTAGGAGGCGCTGCCTGTCAACTGCCAATGTCCATAACCCATGAAAGTGAAATACCGCCATTCTGGGTTAATGATCCTGTTGCTGGTTTATGACCTCACCGGTGACCTGGCCTGGGTTTCAGGCCACACAACCACCTGTGAAAAGGCGCTGGATTACCTGTTGAAACACGATTCCAACGGCAATCATCTGGTGGAGATGATGACAGGTTCGCAAGCGGAGAAAAGAGGAAAACATGCTGCATCAATACGAAAAAGACGGCCTGGCCTTCCAGCGGTATGGCAGGGTTCACCAGGAGGGGCTGGGCGACGACATCCTTTCAGGAAACAGTCTTACCCTGGTCGGGCTGTATAAAGCCATTTACGGACTTAATCCGAAACATAACAGGCTTTACCTTGACCCTCACCTTCCCGGAAAATTATCGGGGACGGAGTTGTGGTATAATTTCAGGCAGGACACGCTGAAAATAGGGCTGGCCACCGGTCAGTATTCCGTTTCAGACAAACAGTTTACAATCTCGGCAACCCGCGACTTTGGCATTTACCCGGGGAAAAACGAGGTAGATTAATTCAAAGGGAATGATGATCAATGGTCGCTCAGGGTCATCGCTGCCGGGAACAGGAGGATCAGCGTGAGGAGCGGCCGGGATTATGGGAGGATCGTTCAATCGTTCCTCAACCGGTTAATAACAACTTCAAGAATTTAGCCAGGAAAAGCGATTATTTTTCATAGCTTTGTCAGGCTATGAAAGCCGTGTTCATGGCACATCGTTTTAACAATATTGTTCTGTTGGGCAACCTACTGGCAAACACACCTGTAAAACAATATTTTCAGCAAGTTAACAACATTTGATATGGATAAAAGTTCAATATTACGGATGAAGTGGTTTGTGGAAACCTATGCCGAAACAATCAGTAAAAAAGATAAAATCAAGGTCCTTGACGTTGGAAGCTACGATGTAAACGGATCCTATAAGCACCTGTTTGCCGGGGATAAATATGACTATTGTGGTTTGGACATAGAGGCGGGGAAAAATGTTGATTTAATACTGCCAAGCGCTTACGATTGGAGTGGCATTGAAACGGATGCCTATGATGTGGTAATCTCGGGACAGGCCCTGGAACACATTGAATTTTTCTGGATTACCATGGCAGAAATGACCCGGGTGCTCAAAAAGGATGGTTTGATCTGTATCATTGTTCCGAATGGATTTGGAGAACACAGGTACCCCGTTGACTGTTACCGTTTTTTTACAGACGGGATGATTGCACTGGCAAGATATGTAAGCCTGGAACCGTTGCACGCACATACGAATTGTGCCCCAACCAAAAAGGACAGAAACTGGTACAGCCATACAAAGGCTCATTCAATGCTGGTAGCAAAGAAGCCATATGCCGGTGTTCCGGTATATGTAAATCTGAAAACTTATACCTGCGTGCCTGCAGATCAAACGACCCTGAGGTCTGGTTTTATCCCCTATAACCTGAACCGGTTCATTGTAAAGGTTTTCATCTATTTAACCAACAAGGTGCTGAACATCTATCTGTGTCGGTAAAAACATCCCGGATAACAGTGCAGGATTAGAAAGGAAGAAAACCCTCATCCCGTTATGATAAACAGGGGGATCCCGAACAGGGGATTCTGTTGCAGCGGTTTTAGCATCTCAATAGGGGAATTCATCAGCAGGTATTATGGGCGGCAGCCGGAGGAAACATTTGCCCGGGCTTTTCACATATTGACGGGCCGGCATTGCGTTCACATCCTCCTGTATCCTCTGATCCATCCCGGGACTGCATCTTTAATAATGATCGCTACCGACAGGATCATTACCCCGGTGAGCAGGAGGTTGATCAATCCCTGGGCAAAATATTCGTGTTGTGATAGTTGTGGAATATAGATCCCTGTAATATTCGTGATGCCGGCGATGATCGTCGTAATGCCGACAAACACCAGCGGGATGATGGTCACCCAGGCATACCTCGCCTTTCCGTTGTTGATGATATAGGATGTCCCGATGGCCAGGGCAATGGTGGCCAGCAGCTGGTTTGCCGTGCCGAACATGGGCCAGATGGTCGAAACACTTCCGGTATAGATGAAATATCCCCAGAACAGGACCACCAGGCTGCTGCAAATCAGGTTTCCGGGTAACCAGTTTGTCTTGTTAAAGGGTTTGCAGAACTTTCCGAACATCTCTTGCAGGATAAAGCGGGCAACACGGGTTCCGGCATCAATCGTGGTGAGGATGAACAAAGCCTCGAACACGATGGCGAAGTGATACCAGTACGACATCAGTTTGTCCAAACCCGGGATACTGGAAAAAACCTGGGCCATACCCACCGCCAGTGAAACAGCGCCACCCGAACGCCCTGCAATCTTTTCGCCTACCTCGGCTGCAAGTTTTGGCAATTCCGATTGCGTAAATCCCATGGCATGTAGTTGCGGCAGAATATGAGCGAATTTTTCAGCAGGAACATTGATCTGGAAATAATCAAGCGGATGGAGACTGGCTGCAGCAATCAGGGCCATGATGCTCACCAGCCCCTCGATCAGCATGGCGCCTGCTGCTATCGGGCGGATATGCGATTCGTTCATGATCATCTTGGGTGTTGTGCCGGAGCTGATCAGCGAATGAAACCCTGAAATGGCGCCGCAGGCTATGGTGATGAACAGGTAGGGAAACAGCGTACCCGGGATAATAGGCCCCCCGCCGTGGATGAAAGAGGTAAATGCCGGCATCTGCAGATCGGGCGCCACGATGATGATCCCGACAACCAGCATGGCGATCACCCCAAGCTTCATGATGGAACTCAGGTAATCGCGCGGTGAAAGCAGCAGCCAGACAGGCAGTACGGAGGCAAAAAAACCATATCCGGCCAGCAACAGGGTCAGCGTTTTGCGATCGTATGTAAACCAGGATGCCAGCGGGGATGTGGGGATAAATTTCCCGAAAATAACAGCTGCCGCAAGCAGAACCACCCCCATGAGCGTAGCTTCAACCACACGTCCCTTGCGAAACTGGAACATCCATATCCCCATAAAAATGGCAATGGGGATGGTCGAGGCAATGGTAAACAGCCCCCAGGAGGATTCGGCAAGTGCGTTTACCACAACCAGTCCCAGTCCGGCAATGGCAATGATGATGATCAGGAAAGTGGCAATGGATGCTGTAACACCACTGGTGATTTTTCCTGTTTCGATCCGGGCGATCTCTGCCAGCCCTTTACCGTCATGCCTGACCGAAGCGGTAAGGATCACGATATCATGTACCGACCCGGCCATAACGGCGCCAACGACCATCCAGACAAATCCGGGAAAATAACCGAACTGGCAGGCCAGTACCGGTCCGACCAGCGGCCCGGCCCCGGCAATCGCGGCAAAATGATGGCCGAACAACACCCACTTGCTCATGGGATAGTAGTTCTGGTCATCGTACAGGCGGCCGGCCGGTGTAATACGCATCGGATCCAGCATCAGCACGCGTGATGCAATGAATCCGAAATAAAAACGATAGGCTAAGGCAAAGATCGCCAGGGCGGCGATAACCAGGGGCAATGCATTCATAGGGCGGAATTTTATGAATCTTCGGCACGGTTTTCACCCGTAAAGATAAAGTTTTTACCGGTTTTCAAAATAAGGCAGATGTCGCCTGTTGCCCATTTTTCAAATTCCGTAACTTGCACACGGATTTAGAAATACCAGATACAGGAACCATTTTGGATAGAGAAGGAACGAGATGAAGTATAATTTTGACAAGCTGATTGACCGTACTCACACCTCCAGTGTAAAATATGATCTGCGGCAGGCCTTTTTTGAGAAGGGTGATGTGATCCCGATGTGGGTTGCCGATATGGATTTTGAAACCCCCGGCTTCATCCGCGAGGCCGTTATCAGGCGTGCCGAACATCCCGTATATGGCTACACCTTCAGGGATACTGATTATTACCAGCCTGTCGTGGCGTGGATGCAGTCGCATCACGACTGGATCATTCGGCGGGATGAAATCATTTTTACCCCGGGAGTGGTTCCCGCCATCAATTTTGCCGTGATGGCCTTTACGAAACCTGGTGATAAAATTATCGTTCAGCCCCCGGTTTATCCCCCGATCTACCGCGCTGTTTCCGATCACGACAGGAGGTTGATATACAACCAGCTGATCTGCCAGGAAGATACTTACCTGATTGACTTCGGCCTGCTGGAGGAACAGGCAAAGGATGCTGCGATGCTGATCCTCTGTAACCCGCACAACCCGGTAGGCCGATGCTGGAACAGCGAGGAGCTTGAAAAGATCGCACAGATCTGCCTGGAAAACAAGGTACTGGTATTTTCCGATGAAATTCACGCCGACCTCGTAATGCCGGGGTTCAGCCATAGGGTTTTCGCCTGTTTATCGCCCGGGGTCGCCGAAATCACCATCACGGCCCATGCCCCCAGTAAAACCTTCAACCTGGCCGGACTTTCCACCTCCTCGGTGATCATTTCGAACCCCATGCTCCGGGCAACCTTTTCACAGGTGATCGAAAAAATGCACCTGGGCATGGGAAACCTGTTCGGGAGTGTCGCATCCACCGCTGCCTACCTGTTTGGTGAACCCTGGAGACTGCAGCTTATCGAATACCTGGATGATAACATTACCTTTACCGAAACATATATCAGGAAAAACATCCCGGCTTTGCATATGTTCCGGCCGGAAGGCACCTATATGATCTGGCTCGATTTCAGGAATTTCGGGTTTGACGATAAAACACTGAAAAATAAACTGATCCACGATGCAGGATTGGGCTTTAACCCTGGCACCGACTTTGGCCCCGGCGGAGAGGGCTTCATGCGCATGAACATTGCCTGCCCCAGGGCAACCCTTGCGATCGCACTGGAGCGGCTGTGGGAGCTGTTTTCAGGAATTTCTTAAAAGAAAATATCCTGACAACAATTCCTGCCGGCACCCGGCAGGGCTGACATGTCCCGGCCGGGTCAGTTCCGGCTGATTGCCGGATCAGTCTTTTGATCAGGTTTTACTATTCGGGAATGTTATACAGTTTGCAAACCTCCTTGTACGACATGCTCTTCAGCTCCTTTTCACTCCTGTATCCGGAAGTTGCTGACTTTAACGCCGGGTCGGTTCCGGGAATCGCAATAAACCTGAACTTGTTGCCTGAAGTGAGCGGCACCGTAGTCATGTCGCAGGTGAATTCAATGCTACCGTATTCGTGGATGAGGAAACTCCAGTTTGCATTAAGGGCATAGGCCGGCAAGGGGCGGACTGATGAGCCTCCGTAATTATCATTGGCCAGCCATGCATAGGCAAGCACCACCCCGTTCTCAACAACTCCCTGGGTAAGATCGGGGGCGGTGGCTGCGAAATACCAGTCGCCCGAAGCGCCCGACCAGGCAGTAGGTGCGAACCATTCGGAATAATAAACAGTGGCATTTTTCCCGGCGGTACCCTGGAGGCCCTGGGGACCCTGCTGACCATCCTTGCCACATCCTGTAAACATAAGGGACGAAATAGCTGCGAACAAAAATAATGTCCTGAATCCTGTTTTCATTTTATCAGTATTTTAAGGTTAAAAATAGGTGGCATGATGAGTTCATGCACGTTTTCACTGCAAAAGTAAGACAGCTGAACCGGGAAAATGTTACATAATTATGGTTATTTTACTTTTATTTCGACGATTGGTCAAAAAGCGGGTTGCCTCTCATTAAAAGGATTCGGATTGACTGGAACAACCCGGAAGGGATGATGTTCGCGTTACGCTGATGCCTGGCAGTCGGTTTTTGCCTTTCAAAATCAGGTTGTTGCTTACAAATGAACATAAGACGTGTCAAGGTTGAACCGAGTGAAAAAAAACGTTAGTTTTACCGAAAAAAAAGATGTACAGATTCCTTTCACAGTTCTTGCTGTTGTTCCTGTTCTGCGGAAATATTACCCTGGCACAGAAGGAGGATTCGCTGGTAATCAGGAAGATCTTCACTGCGGCCATCTCCGATACAACGGCATACCATAACCTGCGTTACCTGTGTACGCAGATCGGGGGCCGGCTTTGTGGCTCTCCCCAGGCGGAGAAAGCCGTACAATGGTCAAAAACGACCCTCGATGCGATGGGACTGGATTCGGTCTGGCTCCAGGAATGCAAAGTAAGACACTGGGTGCGGGGAAACACCGAAGGGCTGGCAGCCGCCCGGGGCGCCTCTCAGCCTGTCAGGCTTCATGCCTGCGCGATTGGCGGGTCGGTCGGAACAGGCAAATCAGGTCTGAATGCAACGGTGGTGGAGGTGAAAGATTTTGAGGAGCTGAAAACGATCGGCCGGAAGAACATTGAAGGAAAGATCGTCTTTTTCAACCACCCGCCCGATCAGTCTCATTATAACACTTTCGGTTCCTACGGCGAACTGGTACGCTACCGGGTTTTCGGTGCGAATTATGCTGCATCGTACGGGGCCATCGGCGTGGTTGTTCGGTCGGCCACCGTGGCGCATGACGATTTTCCACATACCGGAATTCTCCATTATGCCGATACCGTGAAGAAAATCCCTGCCATGGCCCTCAGTGCGAATGATGCGGAGAAACTTGGCAGGTTGCTGAAAGCGGACCCACGTCTTAAGGTAACCATGAAACTGTCAAGCACCGAATATCCCGAAGCGACTTCCTGCAATGTGATCGGTGAAATCCGCGGAGCCGTTCACCCGGAGAGGGTGATTGTCCTGGGTGGTCATCTCGACTCGTGGGATACCGGGCAGGGAGCAAATGACGATGGCACGGGAATCATGCAGGCGATCGATGTGTTGCGGATTTTCAAAGCATTGGACATTAAACCGGAGTGTACGATCCGTGCCGTGCTCTTTATGGACGAGGAGATGGCGCAGCGGGGGGCAAAGAAATACGGCGAGTTTGCAAAGGCGCAGGAGGAGTTGTACAGAAGTTCGCGGGCCTCAGGCAGCGCCAATGCCCTTACTGCTGAAGCAACGCAAGCACCCCGGGGAAGTCATCATGTTGCGGCCATTGAGACCGACCGGGGAGGGTTTACCCCGTTCGGGTTTTCGATCGAGGCCACCGATGGTCAGATCGGTAAAATACGGGGATGGAAGGAGTTGCTTCTGCCATATGGATTGTATTTGTT
This sequence comes from uncultured Bacteroidales bacterium, assembly GCA_903928285.1. Lineage (GTDB taxonomy): Bacteria > Bacteroidota > Bacteroidia > Bacteroidales > FEN-979 > CAIVAT01. The sequence continues at coordinate 4,688 of CAIYQH010000597.1, read as the reverse complement.
CGAAAAAGGAGGCAGCGGCGTCGATATCCGCGAACTAAAATCACTGGGTGTTCCATTGCTGGACCTGGTCCCTGATTCGCAGCGCTATTTTGACTTCCACCATTCGGCAAGCGATATCTTTACAAATGTAAATCCCAGGGAGCTTCAGCTGGGGAGCTTCTCCATTGCCGCGATGGTTTACCTGATCGACAAATACGGGCTTTAGCCGCATTACATTACCGTGAAATGAAGTTACATTAATCCAACAACCAAACAAAAAAGATGATAACCAGAGAGGAGGCCCTGGAACTGCTTAACAGGCATGTAAAAAACGAAAAGATGATCTTTCACTGCCTGGCATCGGAGGCGGTGATGCGCGGACTGGCGCGCCAACTGGGCCAGGATGAGGAGAAATGGGGACTGGCAGGACTCCTGCATGACCTCGATGTGGAGGTCACCCACGCAGAATCCAAAATTCATGGTACCCAAACCGAAGTTCTGCTAAAAGACTTTGACGTGGACGAGGATGTTCTGGATGCAATCAGGATGCACAATGAGTGTTCCTCTGGGAAAGAGCGGAGCACCCTGTTCCAGCATGCCCTGGCCGCCGGGGAGACCATCACCGGGCTTATTTTTGCCACTACCTACGTGTATCCGGAAAAGAACCTATCGGTGGTTAAGGCAAAATCTGTAGTCAAACGGATGAAGGAGAAGGCTTTTGCCGCCTCGGTCAAGCGGGAAAACATCCTTGAATGCGAGCAGATCGGGATTCCCATAGATGAGTTTGCCGCGATCGCGATCCGGTCGATGCTGCCTATCGCCGGGGAGATCGGATTGTAAACTGCAGAATACACGAAGGAGAAAAAAAACCGTTAGATAAAATCGATCCAGTTTGGTTTCAGGCTCCACTCACGAAATTGTTTCCCGCCGAATTTCAGAATTTGATCCGACAGGAAATCTGTGGCGATATTGCGGGAAAAGAGTTCAGTTTTAAATTTATCAACCTTTTCAGGCCAGATAATCGACGCCCCGGAATATACGAGAAATAACGGCCAGCATTCAATACATGCAAGGGATATTCCAACATCCAGAAATGCCCGGCCCATCCTCTGGTGGGAAGATTGTGTGGACTTACTTGAATTCGTGCATACTTCAATTCCCAAACTGATCAGAACACCAAACAGATCGAAACTGTCCTGGCCTAAAAGGTCTAAAAGTTTTTTGGCTCCCGGAGCACGACGCCAATACATTGAATTTTTATGTTGAACCTGGACGATCTTCCATTTTGGTGCAGAGGCAAGTGTCTGCAACAAGGTTTGAAGCCGGGAAACATCTCCATCTGAAAGAGTTGAAATACCAACGGGTCTTTTGATGCTCATCGTTCTGATTTTTTTATTATGAAAATACACGATCAAAGTTAGGCAATTAATGTTTAATTATTAAAAATATTAATTATTTTGATCGATCGCATTTGTACAGGTTATCCAGATAAAAGGCTGTAAAAGCCTGTCATGCCCATTTGCGTAAACCTGAAATTTTCACATTTTCAGACTGTTTGGTTCTTTTTGGATTAGCTAAGGCATTCAGCCCGCCGGGTGCAGGAACCGGGTGTGAAGACCGGTATTTAATGTATATCCATGGTATTTTACTGTTGAAATCATTAACTTTGTGCGATAACCATAAAATAACCCCATTAATTATGATGCAGATTCTTGTTCCTGTTGATTTTGAACCCCAGTCGCTCATCGCCCTGGAACAGTCCTACAACCTGGCGCGCCTGCTTCCGGCACAAATTGTCCTGCTCTATGTTTATGATCCGCCTGCCGGCATCAGGTCACTGTTCGGCGCCTCTTATGACGAAGATATCCTGAAAAAACTGGAAGAGCGGCTTTCGGAACTCTCCGCCAACGTGCAGGCCGAAACAGGGTTGCAGGTTTCAACCATCCTGGAAACAGGCCAGGTTTATTCAAAAATCCTGGGAACGGCCGACAAGATACAGGCCCAGTTTATCATCATGGGCACCCACAGTCAGCCTGAACTTCCAGGCAACACAGTGGGGGTGCTGGGGGCTAACAGTTCAAGGGTACTGCGTTTGGCGAAATGCCCGGTCATCACCATCAATGCACGGCACCATTTCGACGGATGCAGGAACATCCTGCTTCCCCTCGATCTCACTACCGAAAGCAGGCAAAAGGTAACCTGGGGCATCAAAATTGCCAAAATATATGGTGCCGGGATCAAGGTGGTTTCGGGGATATGGAGCAAAAACGACCCTGCCGTGCACAACAGGCTCAGGTTCCTCGCAGGGCAGGTCAAACAGGTTATCGAACAGGAGGGGATCCGTTGTACGGCCGAAATCGTGGAGGATGTGGAAAATGAGAAAGCGCTTATCCCCGCAATGCTGAAGTATGCGGAACAACAGGGCGATATCGACCTTATCATGATCATGACCCAGCAGGAATCAGGCGTGATCGAGTTTTTCGTGGGATCGCGCGCCCAGGAGTTTGTAAGGCTGTCGCCGGTCCCTGTCATGTCGATCGCGCCGAAAGATCTGGGATTCGTCTCCATTTTCAGCTAATCAGGGTCAGATAAATCAATACTGACCACGGGATATCCGCACAAAAAATGTTGCTGTGTTGTTTTTGAAACTGTTACTACATCCGTTATCTTTGCTCCAAAAAAACGGGGTACACGTTCTAACCCGTGAAAAGAACATCCGGATGGAGTTCTGCATTACTGAAACATAACATTCTTGTTCCTGGTTCAGATACCCGGGATGTCGGAAGGTTTGTACCGATATCCTGAATTTATTTAAGAAGGAGGAGGCTTTTATTAAATCCCGCTCCGATATTTAATACCAATATTGAAATGACAGAGATCCTGTTCAGGGTGTTTACGGAGGACGACATTGATGCGGTCAATACTTTCTATAATAATTATCATCATGCAGGCAGGACCAGGGATAAATTCAACTGGGAATTCAGGGATGGTCCGCAGGGAAAAGGAATTTACATCCTTGCCATTCATTCGGATACCGGCAGTATCATCGGTATTCAGGCTGGCATCCCGATCATCCTTATCAACGCCGAAGGGAAAGAGGTACTGACTGTAAAATCGGAAGACACCCTGATCGATGTCGATGCATGCGCTGACTTCAGGCGCAGGGATGTGTTTAAGGAGCTTTACAGTTTGTTCTTCGAAGAATGCCGCAGAAGGGGGGTCTCCTGTGTCTGGGGTTTCACCTGGGTCGTTAAAAGTCTTAAAAGAGTAGGATGTGAAATACCCTTCCGGGCCGGACAGAAAATCATGGTTCTGGAACCCCTCAAAAGCTATGACATCCTTGCAAAACTGAATTCAAAAAACACCTTCAGGGAAAAGACTATGATCATGATGATGGTGTGGGTCGCATGGATCAAAGGATTTCAGGGCAGATTACCGCAATTCCACAGGGCCGGCTTTAAAATAAATGAAGAGATTCATGATAATACCGGGTTGTTCAGAGAGGCCGCCGGCAAAGAACAACTGTTTTTTATCAGGCAGGATGAGCCCTATTTAAGGTGGCGGCTTGAACAGAATCCCTATACGCTCGACTATAACTTCTTGAACTTTATGAAGGGTGACAGGTTAATGGCCCAGCTTATTTACAGTATCAATGCCGAGGGACAGGCCTTTATCGAGCAACTCCTGTTCTCCGGTGAGCTGAGCCGCAGCGAGAAAAAAAATATGATCGTTACGGTTTTCAGGAAATTAAAGAAAATGCACGCCGCCCACATCAGGTTTATGGTTTTTGAAGAGAATAAAATAAACAGGGAGGAATCGGAGTTATTAGGTTATTCGGGGTTCCTGAATGTCAAACCAGGCATGGGGGTTTTATTTAAGAACCTGGACGAAAAAGAAAATATTAAACCGGAACAAATCGTTTTCTCAAGATTATATACCCAGGGTCATGCCTGACCCGGGAAAAATAAATAAATTCAGCTTATGAAGATCGAATATTATCTGCCCGAAAAAATATTTTCAAATTCCGATCTTGAATCGGAATTCCCCGAATGGAATGCAGGAAAAGTCGAAGAAAAAGTCGGCATCAGGGAGCGGCATATTGCGCGACAAGATGAAACGGCGCTGGATCTGGCATACCAAGCCGCTGAAAAGCTCCTTGCGGGCGAAGACCGCGAACAGGTTGATTTCCTGATACTCTGCACGCAAAGCCCCGATTATTTCCTCCCCACCTCCGCCTGCATACTCCAGGACCGTCTTGGCCTTCCAAAGAGTTGCGGCGCCTTTGATTTCAACCTGGGATGTTCGGGGTTTATCTATGGACTTGCCCTCTCAAAAGGACTGCTTCTGGCAGGAATTGCAAAGAACATCCTGCTGGTGATGGCCGAAACCTATTCACGGCATATTCACAGGGATGACAGGGCCAACAGGAGTATCTTCGGGGATGCCTCTTCTGCCATCCTGCTGAATTCAGCTGATGCAAAATCGATGGGTGAGTTTGAACTCGGAACGGACGGGAGCGGGTGGAAAAACCTGATCGTCGAAGCCGGCGCCATGCGACGGAAATTTGATCCTGAATGCACCCCATCCCAGGATGAAAACGGCAATTTTATCTCCCCCAATAATTTATATATGAACGGCCCGGAGATCTTTAATTTTACGATTGACAATGTGCCGGCCATGATTGCTGAAGTACTCGAAAAGAACAACTG
>CAIYQH010000596.1 GCA_903928285.1 uncultured Bacteroidales bacterium | reverse complement strand
TTCATTTGATTTTATTTTAATCTGTTATAAACAGTAAATTAGCACACATTAACTTAAACCCATCGTAATATGAAATTAAGTAAAGGTTGGATTATTCTTATCGTAGTGGTTGGTTTGGTCGTTATCCTGTTTTCATGGGGAACCTCCATCAACAATAACCTCGTGACCAGGGAAGAAGGGGTAAACCAGGCATGGGGAAATGTTGAAAATGTTTATCAACGCCGGCTTGACCTGATTCCGAACCTGGTAAACACTGTCAAGGGTGTTGCCAATTTTGAACAACAGACCCTCACCGCGGTTATTGAAGCGCGTGCCAAGGCAACCAGCGTTCAGATCAATCCAAAGAACCTGGATGAAGGATCGCTCCAGAAATTCCAGCAGGCACAGAACGGAGTCAGCTCTGCATTAGGCAGGTTGATGGTCGTTGTTGAAAAGTATCCGGAACTGAAGGCCACGCAAAACTTTTCAGAACTGCAGGCACAACTGGAAGGGACTGAAAACAGAATCTCAGTTGAGCGTATGAAGTTCAATGAAGCTGCCCAGTCGTACAACACCTACCTGCGCAGTTTCCCGAACAGCATGTTCGCCGGTATGCTGGGATTCCAGAAAAAGGCCTATTTCCAGGCCCAGGCTGGTGCTGAAAAAGCCCCTGAAGTTAAATTTTAACCCGGGGAATATTTCCAATACAGCCAGGTGCAAAGTTGTCCGAACCTTTCATCCTTGAAAAGCCTACCGGACAACTTTGGCTTCCTTCTGTCAAAACGTACCATGGATCACAATGTTAAATCAAAAGAGATGGCAACGAGCGCTAAAGATTTTTTTTCAAAGCAGGACCAGGATGATATCAGGCAGGCCATTATGAATGCTGAACTCGATACATCCGGTGAAATTCGTGTTCATATTGAAAACACCTGCTCCGGCGAGGTGATGGACCGGGCTGCCTTTGTTTTCAAACAACTCAACATGCACAGGACAACGCTGCACAATGCCGTGTTGATTTATCTTGCAGTGAAGAACCGCCGCTTTGCAATTCTGGGCGACAGCGGGATCAACAAGGTGGTACCTGCCAATTTCTGGGATGACATTAAAGCCAATATGCTGAACCAGTTCAGGGAAGGACATTTCACCGAGGGGCTTATCCAGGCCATTACGGATACAGGCCTCCACCTTAAAACAAATTTCCCCCACCAGCAGGATGATGTGAATGAACTTTCCGACGAATTGTCCTTTGGAAAGGATTAGTATCGGGATTATGGCAATCATCGGATTTTAACATGCAACAACAGGTAATTGAGGAAACTAATTATGAAAGTACTTAAGGTTTTCAGTGTTTTTCTGGTATTCATCCTGCTCGGTTACACACAGGCTGCAGGACAGGATATCCCCGCCAGGCCGGATCCTCCGCGGCTGGTCAACGATTTTGCAGGCATCCTTCAGGCCGACGAACTTCAAAGCCTCGAACGCAAACTGGCAACTTTCAATGATTCCAGCTCTACCCAGATCGTTGTGGTGATCGTCAAATCCTTGAACGGACTGGACAAGCAGTCATTTGCCTACCAGATCGGACAGAAGTGGGGCGTGGGGCAGAAGGGGAAAAACAATGGGGCAGTGGTTCTTATAAAACCAAAATACGCCAATGAAAAGGGAGAAGCCGAAATCCAAACAGGATATGGCCTGGAAGGGGTTATCCCCGATGCGCTTGCAAAACGGATTGTTGATAACGAAATGATTCCGAATTTCCGCACCGGAAATTATTATGCCGGTATTGATGCGGCTGTTACAACCATGATCTCTCTTGCCAAGGGAGAATACACTGCCGACCAGTATGCAAAGCGTAAAAGCGGCAAATCAAGCCCCTATGGCATGCTGATTCCTCTCATCATTCTGATCGTTGTTTTCACCATGATCCGCGGAAGCAGGGCACGGGGTATGTCGGTAGGAAAAAGCATACCCTTCTGGACGGCCTTCTGGCTCCTGGGTTCAATGGGTCGGGGCCACAGCGGTTCCTGGAACGATTTCAGCGGTGGAAGCGGCTTCGGCGGCGGAGGTGGCGGAGGCGGTTTCGGTGGTTTCGGCGGAGGCAGCTTTGGCGGCGGAGGCGCAGGAGGAAGCTGGTAAACAATACTGACAGAGGAATGGCGAATATCCCCATGAATCTTTTCCGACGAATCTGGAACTTATTTTATGAGGGCTTCCGCGGCATGACCGTAGGAAAGCGTCTCTGGACAATCATCCTGGTAAAATTATGCATCCTGTTTTTCATCCTCCGGCTGATCTTTTTCCCGAACTTCCTGAATGACCGTTTTAAAACAGACAAGGAACGCAGCGATTATGTAAGGGAACAGCTGATAAAACGAAAATAAAAAATGGCTGTCATGCGAGCGTGACAGCCATTTTTATTTCATTTCAACCTCTTTATTTTGCAGCGGGCTGAGCAGTACGCGGTTTGATCACCACGCCCTGAACTTCGGCAAGGGTCACGAAACCGTTCTTGTTTCCAAAATTATTCAATACATAGTTGATAACCGCAACGGCATCTTCCTTGGTATCAACCTGGGGGACCATCTCCTGGGTGAATTTCTTCCCGTTAACGGTCATTTCCAGCTTGGAACCATTGAGGGTCTGGGCAACAGCCCTTACTTTGTCGGCAAGGAGGTAATCAGCTTTTGCCAGCGGGGGAAATACATTCTCAATACCCAACGCTGTAACCTGGTGACAAACGGTACACTTGGTTTTGTAAATTTCTTCGCCACGCGGCATCATAGCCTGGATATCGGCTGGAAGATCAGCATAGGGACCTGTTGCCTTAACGGCAGCATCCTTTTGTTCTCCGGCAGGTTGCCCGCCGCCACATGAACTGATGAACAGCACAACCGCGAATAATGAGATCAGTAATAAAGCAGTTTTTTTCATAGAAATTGGGTTTACTTGTTTGATGAGATTTTGAGTTATTTAAGATAATTGGGTTATAGAATTTCGGTTGTGAGAGTAGGCATACCTGCCAACATAATAACAGCTTAACAATGGCATGAACAGGTATTTAC
>CAIYQH010000595.1 GCA_903928285.1 uncultured Bacteroidales bacterium | reverse complement strand
GTAAATGGGTTGCCCGCGGTTACAGTAACCATCGAATCAAATTTAACAGTATACACCCCTTTAACAACATTCAGCGGGTCGATTACCTTCACATTCAACGGTCCTTTTGATTCAAGGTAGGTCGGCTTATAGCAGATAGGATAATCGGCATCGCCCAATTTGGTTTTTTTCAACGTATCAATAGGAGGTTTGGAAAGGATCTCGGCGATGGTTGCATCAGAGAAATCGAGAACCATACCGCCGTTGCCCTGACCCTGGATCCTGGTGATAACAGGGCCTTCTCCGTAAGCCGAGTTGGTTGTGGTACCCAGTTGGATATGCGGGATGGCAGTATATACCTTGATATTGCTGCGGCCTCTCAGGTAGGGTTTCTTCTGCCCGTTGATGGCCGTCGGGTCAGTTTGATTATATACACTATACTGGTTATAAGCATATGCAACAGCCAGGTAATAATATTGTTTGTGGTTGATCAGCCGGTCATCGCCGGTAGCAAACATATCTTTGGTAAATACGAAAGAATGTCGTATTCCCGCATCAGCGCCATCAGTCATAACCTGGCCGACATTTCCGCCGATGGTCTGATCAAAGGTCCAGTTTACCAGTTTTGAAATACCATTCTGAACGTCGCATTCGGCAACGATACGAACCTTACTTGCATCTCCGATATCGGCTGCCGACACAGTGGCGTCTTTCAGCTGATAGATCTGGTAACCTTCAAAATGATACAAGGAGTCGTTACGCTGATTGTGCGGTAATCCATCCGGATTTGGGATATTCGGGTCAAATTCCTGGTATTTTTCTCCAAAATTGTTGCCGGCATCGTTGGTCTTCCTGTTGGAAATATAAACAATGAGGCTGTTTGACATTTCCTGGATGGTGAGGTCGGGGGCGTTGGGCCCGTTTAATACGGCAAAACAATTGTCAAATAAACTTTGGGCTTTATCATCGACCTGTGTGAGCAATGCAACTGATTCCTCAGGAGTACCTGAAATCGAACGTGCCCAGGGAATACCAACAGTAATATAGTTACAGGCGCCCGGCAACAGGGTAAAGGGACCGGCCGACTGCATGAAACGGCGGTCCTGCGGGTTATTCTTGGCAGTTACCTCTGTCCATTCTTTCGGTGTGGGTGTCTGTCCGGCAGTACCCCAGTCGCAAACGTCGCTGAGTCCCGGGAACATAAAATCGCAGGGAGGACCATCGCCGCCGGCGCCGAAGTGAGCATTTCCGCCATAGGTCATCTTTGCATTATCTTTCCAGATACCTCTCAGGAAGAGGTAATATTCAGGAGCGTAAATCGGGTCGGTCATATAGGCAGGAACACCTGAATTGCTGTTGTTATGATAAACGAAACGGCGCATACCATAACGCTCGTTATCGACGATGCCGTCACCAAAATTGATCCCGTTGATAGCTTCGGAACGAACGATAAAGTTTCCTGAGTCTTTGCCATTGGCGCCATAGAACATTTTGATGGTAGTGCCATTCAGTCCGACAATGTCGCAACTCCCCTTAAAGGAAGGACCATCCGTTGAACTGCCTTTAAAGGAGGGGTTGTCACAATTGTCGGGGTCCATGTAGGGACCCTGGAAAAAGTCAACACCGATTGCAGGCGGGTGCGCACCATATGCATAACTTTGTCCGGTTCCGTCGATTGGCGTTCCATTGTAACAAAATCCAAGTCCGCGGTTTACGTCGCAACCCACATAGTCATCATTGGCATATCCCAGGTCGGGGTCGACCCACTGGCTGAAATAGGTGCCGGTAAGGGTATAGGTCGACCTGTTGATCAACTCATAGGAGTAAAAGGTCATGTTGTTCACTTCGTCGTTCGTGGAAAAGGCAAAATACTGAGCCCTGATTTCCATACCGATCGGTTCCCCTGTCGTTTCAGAATGGTAATTTCCCTTATCGTTGTATACGCTCCATAAGGTCTGGTCGCCTTTCAGTACCTGGTCAACAAGGATACCCAGGGTGTCGATATCTACTCCGTTTTTCTTTTCGCCGTTCTTGATTTTGGCCCTGACAATGCGGGGAATGGAATCTTTCCTGTTTTTGGGACACAGGTGGTTATTCAGGTCATAATAGGGATAATCGCCATCTTTCGGATTATACTCACCGTCGCCGTTCACATCCATGAAAGGAGCAAGGTAGTAAGCCTGTCCCTTCGATTTGTTTCCATGCGCAGGCCAATCGGTAATGGATTTTGGTATAACATAGTTGGGATAATCCGCCTTGTTGTCCCACCATGCCAAAAATTCCTGAACCTCAACCCTGGTGATGGGGAAGAGTTTGTCGTAGTTGGCACAGGTTTCAGCATCGATAGCGGCGGTACCATCAACCGTAAGCGGCCCGGGCCAGTAATCGTTCTTGGTGTGGGCATTCCCGCTGGCGCCCTGACCGTAACGATACGCGGCCAGTTTCAGGTTGTTATTGATATCGATACCCCCGATCCACAAGGAGAAGGAGAACATCGAGGTCTTCTTTGAACCTTTCGGGATTTCATATTCGGCATTTTCAATAAACCATCCGTTACCATATGAATAACATAAGGTTCTGACATTATTGATATCAAGATATTTATAACTGGATCCTGATGCACAACCCGCGGCCGTTTCTTTGATCGTGCCGGTGCTTTTGTTGGCACCAAAATTGTGAACCTCTTCTGCAAAGATGGCGTTGGTAGCCACCAGGCAGATGAGTGCAATCACTAAAAAGCGAAGTATATTTTTCATATTTGCATTATTTTTTAACATACCGGAAAATCTTTTCGTTACCTGGGTTAAACACATCAGAAGTTAAACATTAAGCCTAAACGAATGGTTCTTGGCGAACTATAGCGGTACGGGTTATTCATGTTGATCGAATAAAGATCACGGTACGATTGCGGGCTGACCTGCTGGCTGATTGCATTCTGCCATTCAGGGGCGGACAGGTAACCATCATCGTTTACTGTTCCCGTTCCAGGATATACATTTAACACATTCTTGGTATTTAAAAGGTTGGCAAACTCAACATAAACATTGAGTGTTCCCTCTTTTTTCTTGGAGAGCTGGAAGAAGAAATCCTTGTCAAACCGGGCGCTGATCAGGAACTGCCATGGCAGGCGGGCTCCGTTCATGCTTCCCTGGATGGGTCCCATTGCACCAAATGGCAGGATGGAACTGGTTTTGGTGTAGGGAGTACCTGAACCTCCGTTAAGGGTAAAGTTGGCTCCAAGATTAGAGAGAATCTGGATGGGCGCTTTTCCACTCTTGGTACGGTTGATAACCGGTCCGTTGTAATCTTTTCCACGGCCCCAGCGATAGTCAAGACTGACATTGAACTGGTGACGCTGGTCGAAATTGAGAGGATTGAGGGTACGAAGGTTCGGTTGGTCTGAACGGATGATAGCCTGGGCGGTGTTGGCGTCGGAACCTGTACCATCGGCAAACTGAAGGGTATAGCTGAACCTGACGCGTACATTTCCGGAACGGCGCAGATCATAGGTGATCGTAAGACCCTTAACCGTACCGAAGTCAATGTTGGTATAGGAATAATAGGTCCTTGGAAAGGCACCTGTTAAACGGTACTGCTGGATCTGATCACGCATTTCACGATAGAAAAGGGCCAGTTTAAGTGAGGACGAATTGTTAACTTTTTGCTGGAATCCCAATTCATAATCGATTGTTTTTTCAGGTTTCAGCGCCGGGTTGTTCACCTGGATGGAAGAACCTGTAACCCCGATGTAATAGTAGGTGATGGGGTCAATCTGAACTTCGGAGGATGACGGACGTTGTGTTAAAATGTCATAGTGGGCATAGAACAAAGCGTCGTCAGAAATCGGGAATGAGAAAGCGATACGGGGCATCCAGTTGGTCTGAGGTTCATATTGTTTGAACACGTTCGACTGTACTGTTTTATTGGAGGGATCAACCAGGTAAGGTTGGATACCCTGGCCGCGGTCGAGCAGACGCACCGGGTCTGTAATCGGGCTGCCTTCGGCATTATACCAGATGTTACCTGAACGGTAACCTGTAATCGAGGTAGGATTGTTGGCATCATCAACATACACCACATAATCGCTGCCAATACCGCTGGGATGGCTGATCTTCTGCCCGTTGAGTGAACTAACCTCGGCAACAGTCTTGGCCGGGTAAAACAGATAGGGGTCTTTTAACACAGGCTGGTTGGCGTCGAAACGGTCGACACGGACACCAATGTTAAAGATAAGATCTTTAAAGGCAAATTTATCCTGGATATAACCGGCCATATAGATGGGCTGATAAGCTCCGATGGTGCGGGTAAAGTTGCCATTGGCATCTCTGGCCGAGAAGAAGTCATCAAAACTCGGGGAACCGGACAATTTTTTTCCGGTATAGTCATACCCGGCGTAGGTCACGCTTGGGGCGCCGTTGTTCAGCAATTCATCGGCGCTGAACATATCCATGGTAAACATCTGGCCATTGGAGGTAACCGTTTTCAGCTTCATATCCTTGTCATAATAGTTGATCGAATTATTGGCAAAGTTGTATGAATAGAGATCGATAAAATCGGTTCCGTCAACAGGCAGTCCAAGTTTTTTACGCAGACTGACATCGAAGTTGCGTTGCAATGTTTTAACATAGTTACGCTGGTACTGTATGGTATCCATGTAAACGCCATTGTGTTTGACCAGGATGGGATTTGCAAGGTTCAGATCCTGCAACTGGGCATTGGTTAACCCCTTCATAAGTTGCCAGAGTGTTGTTCCGACATTGGTATAGCTGGCGCTCTTTCTTTGCTGGTACTGCAATCCGAGCTGGATTTCATGGTTGCCGAAGTCGGCTGCAAAAGAGGCATTAACGGCGATCTGGTCGGTTTTGCTCTCGGCATAACCGTTGGGCCTGTTGCCGACACCTGTAAAGATTCCGTAGGGTGATTCAGGTTCCATCCCGTTTAAAAGTCCCTTTCCGGAGAGGATCTGGCCTGTGTTTTCATAGTGTCCTCTGGGTGTGTCAAACAGGTCAAAATACTGCTGGGTCCAGTTGGAGGATTCGGGGTTGATCGTTGATCCCTTGAAAACAACAATGGTGTCACGTGTTCCGTTCTGCAGATGACCCCATTTTTTGGCGACGGAGTCATAGGCGATGGTGGGCGTATAGGCACGGATGGTATGGGTGGCGAAACTGCCTACATAGCCATACTGGAAAAAGTTGTCCTTATGCTGGGCATCTTCGGTTTTGGCGAAACTGCTGGTGTAGTCGGCGCCAATAGAATAATAGATGTTTTTAACAAAACTCTTGCTGTCGGTGGCTGTCGGGAAACGCTGGGTAAACCTTCCGTAAACACGCCATGTATAACTGTTGGAGTGCGAGTTGGCATTCCAGTTCATCAGTGAATTGGCGAAAGAGAAGTTACGGCTGTCGTTCCATGTAAAGGTACCGCCAAAGGAAAGGTTGATGGACGGGGTGACCCGGAAATCGAGTTTACCCGAAATATTAATGTTGGTACCAGCCGAGTTCAGTGAATATTTGGTTTTCTCCATCTGGTTGAGCGTCAGAAACTCCGTATTATAAAATACGGCATTGTTCTGACCGTAAAGGCGGAGTGGATGGGTTGACAGGCTTTGCAGCACATCATCCGTTACTTTGTATTTGCTGAAGGCAGAAGGGGCTCCGTCCTTCTGGTAAATCAGGTCGCCGGCAAGGAAGAAACCCATGATCGGGGTTCTGGTTCCATGAACCGTATCTTTCTTGGAGACCAGCGGTCCAGTGAAATTCAAGCCCAGCCGGTTATAACCGAATGCATCCAGGAATTGGGATGTCTGGAGGTCAATTCCACCCGAAAAATCTTTTGAAGGTCCTTTGGTGGTAACGTTGATAATACCACCCGTAGCATCACCATAGGCGGCAGGAGTACCGCCAAGGATAACTTCGACCTGTTCGATGGCGCTCTGGGGCAGCGCATTACTCCCCGTTACACGCATACCGTCAATGTAATAAACCGTTCCTGAAGAACGCTGACCACGCATACTGGTGATGTTCCCGTTTGCATCGGTCGAAACTCCCCCAACCGTTGTGGCAACCGCAGAGGCAGATTTGTTGGCCATTTTTGAAATTTCTTCGGAAGTTACCGTACCGCCTGAACTGGTCTGGTCTTTGGAAATCAAAGGCACCTTGTAGTCCACAACTTCAATTTCATTGAGGGTTGTGGTGGATGCTTCCAACTCCAGATTCTGGAAGGTGATCTTGTCAGGTGAAACATAAATACCCCTGGTCATAAAGGGTCTGTATCCGACGAAACTGGCCTTCAGGTCTATTTTTCCCGGCGGAATTGGTTTGATGGTAAAGTTTCCATCAAAATCAGAGG
>CAIYQH010000594.1 GCA_903928285.1 uncultured Bacteroidales bacterium | reverse complement strand
CCCTGCGCTTCGTTGATCTCGGTAACTCCCGTGCAGGTAAGGTCTTTCCCCGCCTTTATCCTGAGCCTGGCGCCTGTATGTATCCGCAGGGCAACTGCCCTTGAGCCGGCCGTGTCGATGGTTGCCGCGGCCGACGCAGTATCCCATACCGAGGTGTTCACAGCGGTGGCCCAAACCGTGTTCTGCCCGCTCTTCATGGTATATTGCGACCAACCCCAGGCAGAGGAGTAAATCCTGCCAAGATAAATATCAGTAAAATCGCGACCTGAAAATAAATTCGGCGAATTGTAAAAATGCTGAGGAGGTATTACAATTTCTCCATATAATGCAAACTGTTGTGTTTTTCCAATTCCAGCAGACATTTGATTCGGATTAAAAGCAATTCCAGCCATTCCTGCAATACCCGATGGATTTGATATCCCAATGGCAATTGTTGCAATTTTCTGAAAAGTGGTTGTTACTAGGGCACAAACGTCTTCAATATTGCTTCCCCCAAGATTAAATGCATCTAAAGAAATTCCAGCACCAAAACCTGTATTATCCGGTGCCCATGTTATCCCTGCCGGTAAAATATAATTTCCTCCGGATAAAAAGCCACCTGTGATATCACATTTAAGACTACTCCCTGTGGTTAAAAAATTTGACGAATTTGCCACACTAAAAGCGAGTTGTGTCGCATACAGATAGGTCCCGTTTGCGGATGCTTTTACGGAGACATCAAACTGGAACCTGGTTTGTACCGGGGATCCTCCCCTGAAGATACGGGGGTTGTCCATTTTAAAGGTCAGGGTCGGCTGGGCTGCTGTTCTGACGCCCAGGAGCAAAAACCATATGCTGAGAAGGGAAAAAACTGCGCATTTCATGGGACCATCCTGTTTTTTGCGGTTGTATGACGTACCTGAGCTTTCCTACTCCTGCTGATCTACGGTAATCTCTGCCGGTAATGCATTGATCTGTGAGTTAACATTCAGGGCAGCATATTTGAAATGAAAAAATTAGGCACATAAAAATTGGTGTAATCGTTGTTCCAAACATTGGCATCGAGATTAAAATCAGCCGGCAGGTAGTGGTTGCTGATGAAAAAAGAGGGCACATAAAAATTGGTATAATCGTTATTCCAGATATTGTTGTCGGCATTGGCATCGGCGGCGATCATCCCCCACCGCAGCGGGGTGTTGTCAACCTTTTTCATGCCTGTTGGCCCGCCCCAAACCTGGCCGGTGCCCGATGAAAAATCATAGGTATAGGATCCCGTACCATCTTTTACTGCCGCATTTGCAGCCATAACAGCCATATGGTTCCTGTGTCTGATCACCGGGAAAATATTTTTGTTAACTACAGCATGATAAAACTTCACAGGGCTGATACCGTCGAGATCGACAACCGATCCGTCCTGTTTCAGGAAACCGGCCCTGCGTGTAAAAAGGGTTGCCCAGGTTGCATGAAGGGGTACATCCGCCTGCCTGAGTTCAACCAACACCCAGTCAACGATACCGGGAGGCAAAGAGGCAACACTCTCGGTGCCGTCGTAACCCCAGGTGGGATCATTATAGGGTTGGCTGGAGGGGAATTTGGTCAGGTCGGTACGGCTGCCAAGGGGCAGGACTGTGGCCAGTGTATTGGCCATTTTGTGGCTGGATGCCGAGTCATAGGGTCCCTGCAGGAAGACTTTAAAACTCGCCTGTAACGCCGCATCTGCACCGGTGAACCTGCCGAAGCTGCCAACGGCGCCGGTGAGCTGGTTCCCGTTAACAATATTGAAGGTCTCGACAACCGGATCGCTTCTGAGACAAACAAGATTTGCCTTTGATCCGACAACATCGGCATCTGTAAAATTGAGGGTTAGTCCGCAGGCAACCGGACCGGTAATGGCATTGTTGTGCAGGTTCCAGTAACGTTTAAGATAATCGCCGGAGGCAATACCCGGATTCGGATCCGGGAGGTTTTTAAGGGTTACTCCCAGGTAGTTCCCGCTATTGAAGGTTGCACCTGAAAAATTCACCGTGACAGGGGAGTATTCTGCCGTTGAAGTGGTATCGCCAACCGGAAAGGTAAAGATTAAGGGAAAGGAGGGCGATGCGGGGAACTCCTTCCTGAATTCGCCCGTTCCGGTAGCTACCACCATACCGGATGCGGAACCGCCGGAATCGGAGGCAGCCGGACCGAGCAACAGGTTGTTTGAACCCAGTGCGACAAGGCCGTTTTTGAGTTTCATGACCCCGTTTACCCGGGTGTCGCCTGCAATGGATACCCCCCACCCGTTATTGATCCTCAGGTTGCCGATAATATTCTGCCCGCTGATCACCTGGACGGATATACCTGAAAGCTCAATAAGACCCGTTCCAAGGCTGGAGGCAGCGCTGTTTTGATTTACGAGGTCTTTTTTCAGGATCAGGGTGCCCTGAACGTCGAGTGTTCCCCCGTCCTGGAGGATGAGATCACTTTCGGAATTTACTGCAACCCCGCTCCCGATCATCATACCGGCGCCCTGGGGGATGGTTTGCGCAGCGGAGGTAATACAGGCGAAAAAGAAAACAGATATGGGAAACAGAAATTGATCCAGAGCGACCCTGCCCCCCGACCCGATCAACGCTTTGGTTTTCATTACTGAAAATTTGGAATAAAGATAATAATAATAAAGGTAAAAGTCAATGGTTTGTTGATTTCTTTGTGAAGGGAAATGTCATGCCGGGGAGGGCCGTTCAGGAACAAATCTGCCGGCGCGTCACCTGTTTTACGGTTCTTTCTTTTAACTATCTTTACCTTGTTTAAAATGTCATTGCCATGATCCGTCCCAAACGCCTGACGATCCTCGTTTTTATTGTTTTTACCCTGGCCGTTTCGGTACATGTTGCGAACCATTACCTTTCCCTTGAGCTTCCCATATGGATCCTTGGAACACTGCGATGGATACCCCTTTTATTGTTTTTCATTTATTCCGTTCAAAGGAGGAAACTGACAACCTGGATCTTCCTGAGCATGTTGACGGGGGTGGAGTTCGGTTACGATGTACCGATGGTGGCAAAGGAGTTGAATGTCGTCAGCCAGATATTTATTCACCTGGTGAAAACCATCATCGCGCCGCTCCTTTTTGGCACCCTGGTAACCGGGATTGCGGGTCATGCCAACCTGCGCCAGGTTGGCCGCATGGGATGGAAATCGCTGTTGTATTTTGAGGTGGTT
>CAIYQH010000593.1 GCA_903928285.1 uncultured Bacteroidales bacterium | reverse complement strand
TATGACAATGACTTCAATTACGGTATTTATCCGCTCGACTCAACCTATATCCCCATGCGCATATGGGAAAGCTTCAAATTTACCCAAACGCACGACAGTGTGAAATTTCACGCGCGGATCATCCCCATTCCCGCTGATACCACGCTCATGATCGAAAGCGCCTGTAACAAGTTCAAGTTCCCTTACCATACGCTGAAAGCAATTCCCAAGGGCGATAGCCTGGTCATTGCCGACCCCATCGCCAACCGTTCATTTTATTATGGCAAAAGATCGTCAACCCAGCGTGGAATCTATATGACCAAGGACATGCTCAAGTTTGACAGGCATCCTGAGCACTACCTGATCCTTGCAGATACTGCTGTAAAGGTGGATTTTATCACGACAATCGCTGTTTCAGCCGACCTGAATACCGTGTGGGCCGGTACGAAACTGGGACGTCTCATGCGTGTTACCGGTCTCCTGCAGGCATATGACTCTGCAACCGCTAATGTTACCAGTTCGAAATGCGTTCTTGTAGATTCCATTTTTTCTTATCCCGCCCTTCTTAACCGCAGGGTAACCTCGATCTCCATTAATCCGGCCAACTCAAGCCAGGTGCTGGTCACCCTTGGAAATTACGGCAACCAGGATTTTGTTTACTATACTCAGAACGGAAGCGCCGGCAAACCTACCTTTACCTCAATCCAGGGCAACCTGCCCAAGGCTCCTGTTTACTGTGGTCTGATTGAAATGCATGGAAACAATGCCATCCTGGGAACCGACCTGGGTGTTTTCTCCACGACAAACCTGAACGCAGGTGCCCCCGTATGGGCGGCAGACATGCAGAATATCGGCGATGTTGCGGTAACGGATATCCGCCAGCAGATCATTCATGACTATCATATCCTTAACTATGGGGTAATTTATCTCGCCTCCTATGGCCGCGGGTTGTGGATGGATACTACCTATTACACCCCGGTTGGCATCGAACCGGTAAACGGACAGCCTTCTGCGTGGGGATCACTGGAATTGAATCCTAACCCGGTAAGGGATATCCTGAACATCAGCTATACCCTCGAAGCATCGGGAAGCCTTGCTGCTACGGTATACGACCTAACAGGAAAAGTGGTTATGAGCAATTCCTTCGGATATCAGCCCAAAGGAACCTTCACAGGCCAGCTTAACCTGGGTGGACTGCCTTCAGGAACCTATATTGTAAAGATCGGAAACGGGTCGGGTAAAGTTGTTAAAATATAACCGGCTCAAAGCATTAAAAAAAAAGGCTGCCCGTAAGAGCAGCCTTTTTTTTTAAATCCTTTGGCAGCGTCTAATTGAGGGATTTCTTAAACTCCTGCAATACTTTCACATCACCATCGCTGATGTATCCTACCTCAAGGGCTTTCTGCACCAGGTGGTCAAAGTCGGTCAGGGTGATCAGGGAGCACTCGGCATCTTTGAATGCTTTCTCCGCTTTAAACAGGTTGTAACTGAAGATAGCCACCATGCCCTTGATGTTGCATCCTGCTTCCCGCAACGCCTTAACGGCATTCAAACTTGAACCCCCGGTTGAAATGAGATCTTCGACAACAACAATCCGCTGTCCCTGCCTGACTTCTCCTTCGATTTGGTTAGACAAGCCATGTTCTTTTTTTTCTGAACGCACGTAAGCAAAG
>CAIYQH010000592.1 GCA_903928285.1 uncultured Bacteroidales bacterium | reverse complement strand
TGGGTACGAGGCTACCCGGCAGATACGGAAATTCAACAAAGAGGTGGTCATCATCGCCCAAACTGCCTACGGGTTGACGGGCGACCGCGAGAAGGCCATTGAGGCCGGATGCAATGATTACCTTGCAAAGCCGATAAAGAAAGCTGAACTGTTGCGGATGATCACGCGATTTTTCAAGGCAAACACCATTAAGTAACCCTTATAATGAATCAGGTTTTCACGATTTATTCCATATTTTTCCTGGCGGCCTCCCTGCTTTCGTTTTTCGTTGCCCTTCTTGCCTGGCAGCGCCGATCGGTCAAAGGGGCGAAGGAACTCGCCTGGCTTACGGTCGCTTCAGGAATCTGGACCTTCTGGATCATCTTTGAAACAGCCGCTCATACGGTGGAGGATAAAATTTTCTGGGCAAAACTTGAATATCTCGGAGCCGTAACGACACCGGTACTCTACCTGATCTTTGTTTTGCGTTTTACAGGGAAAGATAAACTCATGACGGTCAGGCGTATTGTGATGTTGTTCCTTATTCCCGCCTTCACGTTGTTCATGGCGATCACCAATGAAACACACTACCTGGTATGGTCGGGGTATTCCGCCATTTTTCCCGACACAAACCTCATGGAATACTACCACGGGATTTGGTTCTGGATCGGGTACATGGCCTATAACAACCTGATCCTCCTGGTAGCCACCATATATCTTTTCAGGTTTATAGCGGGTAAGCCGGGAACCTTCAGGTCACAGGGGGTGGTAGTGTTTATTGCCGGATTATTTCCGTGGGTTGCCAGTGCGTTATATCTTTCCGGGATAAATCCCGTTCCGGGACTTGATATAACGCCGATCAGCATCATCCTGAGCGCTGCTGTCCTGACCTATGCCATTTTATATATCCGTTTCCTGGACCTGCTGCCGGTTGCCCGGGAGACGCTGGTGGAGACCTTGTCGGATGGAATCATGGCGCTGGATGACCAGAACAGGATCCAGGATATAAACCAGGCGGCTCTTTCTTTTTTGGGCATCAGTCTCAAAAGTGTCATTGGTATCCAAGCCCTGGAAACCAACGCCTCCTCAAAAGCCTTGCTGGAGGCGGCCCTGAGCCATGAACCAGTTGGCCGGATAGAGGTGAAAACAGGTTCCGTGGCAAGAACCTACAGTATTACCAAGCAGAAGATCAGGAACCAGCCTGACAGCCGGCTGGTGGTTATCCGTGACATCACCCACCAGGTGGCCCGTGAAAAGGAGATCCAGGCCGGGGAAGAACGTTATCATACCATGTTTACCATGTTCCGCCTGATGGCCGACAATATGCCGGATATGCTCTGGGCGAAGGACCTTGATAAAAAGTTCATTTTTGCCAACAAGGCCATCTGTGAAAACATGCTGCATGCTGTCGATACCGATGAACCCATCGGGAAAACCGATTTGTTTTTCGCCCTTCGCGAAAGGATGAGCCATGCCGGTCAGCCCGAATGGCATACTTTCGGGGAGATGTGCCAGGATTCGGACCAGTTGGTAATTGATTCAGGGAAAGCGCATTCATTTGATGAATTTGGTAATGTGAACGGAGGGTTCCTTTTCCTGGATGCCAGGAAAGCGCCCATCGTTGATGAAAACGGCATCATGATAGGCGTGGTGGGCTGCGCACGCGACGTCACGCAACAGAAAAAAACCGAAGCCGACCTGATCGCTGCCAAGGAAAAAGCAGAACAAAGCGACAGGCTGAAATCGGCCTTCCTGGCCAATATGAGCCACGAAATCAGGACGCCGATGAATGCCATCACAGGGTTTGCAGCACTGCTGACCGATCCCTCTGTCAGTGACGAGGAACGAAGCCGGTTTGCCAATATCATCCAGACCCGGTCGGACGACCTGATGCGGATCATCAACGACATCCTGGAGATTTCCAGGATTGAATCGGGAAATGCCAGCATAGAAAAGGACAATGTAAACCTGACAGATTTACTCAGGGAGATGGAGACGGTGACCCTCCGGAAGATAGAACGCCTTGGCAAACCGCATCTTTCGCTTTCCTGTGAACTTCCGCCTCAGCCCAGGCCTGTCATCTTTACCAGCGATCAGTTTATTATCAAACAGGTTTTTAACAACCTGCTTGACAATGCACTGAAATTTACAGCGAGTGGAAACATCCGGTTTGGTTATCATCCCCCTGTGAATGAAATGATTACCTGTTTTGTCACCGACACCGGCATTGGCATTTCACCTGAGAACCACAGGTTGATTTTTGAGCACTTCCGTCAGGCCGAAGGACACAATATCCATCAGTACGGCGGAACCGGCCTGGGACTATCCATATGCAAAGGGTCGCTGGAACTTCTGGGTGGAAGTATTTGGGTTGAATCAGCGCCCGGCCAGGGCAGTACCTTTTATTTTACGGTTCCCTTCCTCCCTCCTGCTGCCCGCTCGCTGCAAGAAATTTCCCAACCTGTTGCCGGTGAACTTCCTGTTGACAGTGCCATTTACCGATGGCCTGGAAAGAGGTTCCTGCTGGTTGAGGATGAGGAGACCAATCTGAAATTACTGCGCGCCTTCCTTGCGCACACGGAGGCTGAACTGGTGTGTGTTTCCAATGGCTATGAACTCAGGCAACTCTACGACAGGCTGGAGCAGTTCGATATCGTTCTGCTGGATATCAGGCTTCCCGATGCCAGCGGGTGGGATCTTGCAAAAGAGTTGAAACTGCTGCAACCCGGCCTTCCCATCATCGCCCAGACAGCCTATGCCATGTCGGGCGATGTTGAAAAAAGCCTCGATGCCGGCTGTAATGACCATATTTCCAAACCCATCAACAAGGAACGGTTATTAAAATTAATGTCACAATATTTGTAACATCTAACTCTTTATTGCAGAAAATACAAGATATTCAACCTCACGTTTCAAAAACACGTCATTATTATATTTGATTACTCACAATTGTACCAGTAAGGAAAAACAGCGGCAATAATGACTCTTTCAAAAAGATCGAAACTGTTTCTCCTGTTTAATTTATAGATGAATTCATCAATATAATTTTGCAAATAGTTGGCATCCAAT
>CAIYQH010000591.1 GCA_903928285.1 uncultured Bacteroidales bacterium | reverse complement strand
CGGCCACCATTTTAACGGCTGATTCAATGGTAAAGGCATTCAGGTCGGGCATTTTATCTTCGGCAATTTTCTGCACCTGCTCCCAGGAAACGGCTGCCACCTTGTTCCGGTTAGGTTCGGGTGAACCCTTCTGCAACTTGGTAATTTCCATTAACTGCACGGCAACGGGAGGCGTTTTGACGATAAAGTCAAACGATTTATCCCGGTATACCGTGATGATAACAGGAATAATTTTTCCAGCTTTGTCCTGGGTACGGGCATTAAACTGCTTGCAAAATTCCATAATATTCACACCCTTGGCGCCTAATGCAGGACCGATCGGGGGTGAGGGGTTTGCAGCCGCTCCCTTGATCTGCAACTTGATAATTCCACTAACTTCTTTTGCCATGATACTTTTTGATTGGTGTGGTCCGCGTTAAGGTGCGGCCTGTTGATTAATATAGTGGAGCCGCACGGTGGTGCGGCTCTTCCTACTCTTTTTGAACTTGCATGAAACTCAACTCCAGCGGGGTCTTTCTTCCGAAAATCTTGACCATCACCTTCAGTTTCTTCTTTTCTTCGTTGATCTCTTCGATCACACCGCTGAAACTGTTGAACGGGCCGTCGATAACGGTTACGGTTTCCCCGACAATAAATGGTATATTCACCTCTTCACCCTGTTCCGATAATTCATCGAACTTGCCCAGGATCCGTTTGACCTCCGAAGGCCGCAGCGGATGAGCCTCCCCTTTGGCGCCAAGAAAACCCAGCACTCCGGGGATGTTCCTGATAATATGGGGGACCTCGCCCACCAGGGTCGCTTCAATCAACACATAACCGGGAAAATAGTTACGTTCCTTACTCACCTTTTTCCCGTTGCGGATCAGGTAAACCTTTTCCGTAGGAATAAGCACCTGGGTAATATACTCCTGGAGATTCAGGGTGACAATTTCGCTTTCGAGATATTGTTTTACCTTCTTCTCATTCCCAGAGATAGCCCTCACGACGTACCACTTTTTGGTTACTTCACTCATGCTTATTGTGAGATTGATTCTTGATTTAACGATTAACCTGAGAGAAAGAGATCCTGCAGGGATTAAAAGAGTTTATAAAATTGCATCAGGACGTTCTTGAACACCTCATCCATCGCAAAAACGATGATGGCGATGATCAGCGATGCAACGGAAACCACAATGGCACTGCCCTGTAATTCACTCCAGGTAGGCCAGGATACCTTATGCATCAGCTCATCGTAGCTTTCCTGAATATAGTTGACAACCTTATTGTTAGCCATTTATTTAATGTTTTGCACGGGTGGTAGGAATCGAACCCACAGCCTACGGTTTTGGAGACCGCCACTCTACCAGTTGAGCTACACCCGTGTGTAATTAAACTTTATTTTTGGCATTCGATGCAATCCAGCCTGAATCAAGACATTCAGGCTAAATTGCATCAAACATTGATATTTATTATACCTTAAACTTAGTCAAGGATTTCTGTTACCTGACCGGCACCAACGGTACGTCCACCTTCGCGGATAGCGAAACGGAGACCTTTGCTCATGGCGATTTCGGAAATCAGATCAACCTTGATGGTGATGTTGTCGCCCGGCATACACATTTCAACTCCCTCCGGCAGGTGGATTTCACCTGTAACGTCGGTTGTGCGGAAATAGAACTGGGGACGGTATTTGTTGTGGAACGGGGTATGACGGCCACCTTCCTGTGTCTTCAGAACGTAGATTTCAGCCTTGAACTGTTTGTGAGGGGTGATGGAACCCGGCTTGGCAATAACCATACCACGGCGGATGGCATCCTTGTCAACGCCACGGAGCAGTAAACCAGCATTGTCACCAGCTTCTCCCCTGTCGAGGATCTTGCGGAACATTTCCACACCGGTTACGACTGATTTCAGTTTTTCAGCACCCATCCCGATGATTTCAACGGGGTCGCCGGTATTGATAACGCCGGTTTCAATTCTGCCGGTAGCAACTGTACCACGGCCGGTGATTGAAAACACGTCTTCAACCGGCATAAGGAAGGGCTTGTCAACGTCACGGACGGGCAGCG
>CAIYQH010000590.1 GCA_903928285.1 uncultured Bacteroidales bacterium | reverse complement strand
TTTGGCTTCGTTGAGCTTTACCGCCATCCCGGTACTCACCATCATGTCGAGCAGTTTTTGATTCTCATCGGCTGACCCGTCGCACCAATGTATTGCATCTGGCTGGCACAGGTCGGACCATTCCTTAACCCATTTTTCAACTTTTTTGCTGATTGTCATAACATCTATGTTAATTACTGATTACTATGAAACTGATCAATACTGGAAAATTAATCCAATGTTAACCACAAAGGGTTCAATGGTTTGCACAATGTTCACAAGGAGATTCTTTGTGTGCATGGTGCCTTCTTTGTGTCATTGCGGTTTTATTAAGTGTATCGGTTGAGGGAACTACATTCTTATTAAGAAACGATATAATTTACAACAGATTTTACATCATCGAAAATACTTTTGCAATTGATTATTTAAGTAATTCCAATGCATCTTTGATCCTTCTTACGGCCTCCATCAATTTTTCCTTGCTGGTGGCATAGGAAAAGCGGATGCAGTTCGGGTCGCCGAAGGCATCGCCCGGAACGAGGGCCACAAACACGGTATTGAGGAGGTACATGCAGAGGTCGTTGGCATTGCCGATGGTATAAGTCCCGGCCGATTTGCCGAAATACCAGGAGATGTCGGGGAAGATATAAAATGCCCCGTCGGGATGGTTTAATCTCATCCCGGGAATTTCCGTCAAATGTTCGAGCATCAGGTCGCGCCGTTCGCGGAAAGCCTGTTGCATGATCTTCATATCGGGGGTGCTGGCAGGGTCGGTGATAAAGGCCGTCAGGGCTGCCCGCTGCGCGATGGAGGAGGCGCCCGAGGTAAATTGTCCCTGGAGTTTGTCACAGGCTTTGGCAATGGCGATGGGAGCGGCGATAAAACCGATTCTCCAGCCTGTCATGGCATATCCCTTTGAAACGCCGTTGATCAGCACCACCTGGTCCTTGATGTTGGGAAACTGGCAGATGCTTTCATGCTTTCCGACAAAATTGATATGTTCGTAAATTTCATCGGCCACGATGGTGATACCGGGATATTTAGCCATCACATCGGCGATGCCCTTCAGCTCCGCGCGGGTATAGACTGAACCTGTCGGGTTGCAGGGGGAACTGTATATCAGCAGTTTGGTTTTTGGGGTGATGGCTGCCTCCAACTGCTGCGGGGTGATCTTGAAATTATTTTCAATGGTCGCCGGGATAAAAACCGATTTTCCCTCGGCCACCTTGATGATCTCTTTGTAGGAAACCCAGTAGGGGGCGGGTACCAAGACCTCGTCGCCGGGGTTTACCAGGCTGAGCATGACATTGGCAATCGATTGCTTTGCTCCCGTTGAGACCACGATCTGGCTGCAGTCGTAATTGAGGTTGTTGTCGCGTTTCAGCTTGACGCAGATTGCCTTGCGCAGATCTTCGTAACCCGCCACCGGCGAATAAAAGGTGTAATTCTGGTCAATACCCTCCTTGGCTGCGTTTTTGATGTAATCGGGGGTGTTAAAATCGGGTTCCCCAAGGCTGAGGTTGATCACATCATGCCCTTCGGCTTTCAGTTCGCGGCTTTTGCGCGACATGGCCAGGGTTTCGCTTTCGGCCAGATACTGGATTCTGTTGGCTAGTGTTGTCATAGTGGTGATAAGAGTGTGAAAATGAAGTTTTTGAAAAAAAGAACAAATTTAGGAAAAAATACCGATATCAATGGACGAATTGTGGAAAAATTGAGGATAAAAAGGGAGTCGTCAGCTACCAATTCCCTGAATTGCTATATTTGTAAAAAAAGCGATATGCAACCCCAGTTTCATCCCCCTTTTCTGTTTCACCTGCTGGCCGCAACGGTCAGGATTTTGCTGGTTTCCGGCGCCGTTTTTATCCTGCTGCGCTATTACCTGAAACACACCCGCAGGGAGGCGCCGGCCATCCAGGATAATCATGGCAGGCAAGAGGTACCTGCCGTCGGGGAAAACGAAGGCCGGAAGATCATCCTCCCGCTTCGTCTGCAGGCGTATGAGCGGTTTGTACTCTTTCTTGAAAGAATTCACCCGTCGAACCTCCTTTTGCGCCTGAACAGCCCAGATATCACGGCGCTCCAGCTACAGTCGCTCCTGGTAAAGACCATCCGCGAAGAATTTGAATACAACCTTTCGCAGCAGCTTTATATCTCACCGGGTTCGTGGGAGATGATCCGGAACGCCAAGGAGGAGACTATCTCCATGATCAACCAGGCAACCGCCAAAGTCGGCAATGAGGCAGATTCGGGCGAACTGGTCAGGGTGGTATTTGAGATGACGGTATCAAAAGGAAATCTCCCTGTTGACGAAGCCCTCAGGGAGATCAAAAAAGAGGTGCAGCAGTTTTTCTGAAAGGGTTATTTCGCGAAGCGGTAGGCCAGGGTAAGGGTTGTCGGGTTGTTGTAAAATCCGAAACTGACACTGCTTGTCGACTTCACAGTTTCGATGGGACTCCCGCTCCCGTTATTCGTCGTTTTTACCTTGCCAAAGGAGTACTGCAGGGAGGGGGCGATTTCAACGCCCAGCACCAGGTGGTCGGAGAGGGTATAGGTTAACCCCAGGACAAGATCGGCCATGGGTGTGATTTTCCAGGTAGCCGACTCATAATCATTAATGGTTCCCGACATATCCTGCTTCATTTTGTTGTACGAGTAGCTGCCGCCCGCCTCCAACCCCCAGATGAAATGAAACGAGTGGTAAACAGGGATATGCTTTTCAAAGCCAATCCTGAATCCTGCGCCGGCAGAGGAGGTTTTGATGTCAATTGAATCCTGGGTCCTTCCATGGTCGGAACTCAACCCCATGCTGGCCGAGAGGAGCGTCACCCGGAAAAGGGTTCTTTCGTTGCCTGTTTTAAAGTTGAGCCCGAAGTTGTTATGGCTGCTGAAACTGAGGCCTGCCTGGTAAACGTGGGGATGGGTTTCCTGCTGGGCAAAGAGACTGTACGATGCGATCATAAAGAGGGCGGTGAAGAGAAAGATGCATGGTTTCATGTGAAATGGGTTATTTGTTTTAAAATTAACAAACAGAAGTAAATAATATTGTTTATTATTGATATTCAGTCTGTTAAATTTTGTTAATTCCTGATGTCACGGCAAAGGCTGCATCCTGTACCAGTAGCGGTACTGTTCGCTGAACCCCATTTTTTCATAGAGACTGAGGGCTGGAATGTTATCGGTCAACACCTGGAGATAGGCGGTCAGGGCCCCTTTTTTCCTGCCCCATCGCAGTAGATTCTCAACGATGAGGTAACCCAACCCGGTATTACGG
The DNA here is from genome assembly GCA_903928285.1 of uncultured Bacteroidales bacterium. Classification (GTDB taxonomy): domain Bacteria; phylum Bacteroidota; class Bacteroidia; order Bacteroidales; family FEN-979; genus CAIVAT01. The sequence goes on along the minus strand of CAIYQH010000590.1, from coordinate 210 downwards.
TAAACCTTGTCGACGACAATGTCGAAGAGGCCGATAAACGGTCCTTCAACAACCCCCAGCCCCACGCCGATGGTCTGGTGGTTTCGCGAAAGCGATATCAGGCATTTCGGTGTGCGAAGCTGTTGCATGATCGCAATATAGACGGGTTTTCTTCTGGGATCGAATTCATTCATCCTGATGAAATCATCGATCCACCGCGGGTTGAGTTCG
>CAIYQH010000589.1 GCA_903928285.1 uncultured Bacteroidales bacterium | reverse complement strand
GGTTTTACGCTTCTCTTTTTTTGCTGCAGGAAAAAGAATATTGTTGAGAATCAGCCTGTACCCTGGTGAGTTGGGATGTAGGTTCAGGTCGGTCGGAGGATCTCCTACGAGATGCTGATAGTCTTCAGGATCGTGTCCCCCCAGGAAGGTCCAGGTTCCCTTGCCGAAATCGCCATGGATATACCTGGCCTCATTGATCGACTTGGTTTCACCCAGCACGATCACACTGGCTTTGATGTATTTCTTGTTGAAGGCGGTAGTCTGTCCCATAAACCCGTGCAACAGTGCTTCATGGTCCTGGCAGAGCATACTGGGCACAGGGTCCCACTTTGCCGAAAATTCAAACAGGGTGAAGAAATCATTTTCCCTGGTAAGGTTTTTTGGTCTGGTTTCGGTGGCATCGATCGAGGAAATCTCATACTCATAAGGATTGGTGACCAGCTGAAAGTTTTCAAAGGCAAAGCAGTTGTTGAAATTCAGCTTTGACTGGGCATCCGGGTCCTGGGGGTCCCCGTCAAAAGGGACATCACAGATATCAATTCCATCGGCAGCGAGGGCGACGTCATAGCTGTCGGGTGCCGAACACATAGCAAACAGGTATCCGCCGCCGGCAACAAAATCGCGGATCTTTTTGGTAACGGCCAGTTTCATCTGGGAAACCTTGGGAAATCCCAGCTTTTTAGCGCTCTCCTCCTGGTCGGCTACATCTTCCTGGTACCATGGAAAGTTCTTGTAGGCAGCCCAGAATTTCCCGTACTGCCCTGTGAAATCTTCGTGATGCAGGTGCAGCCAGTCGTACAGGGGCAGCACACCTGTCATGATCTCTTCGTCATAAACAACATCATAGGGGATTTCGGCATAGGACAATACCAGGGTAACGGCATCATCCCATGGACGTTTGTTTTTGGGGGAATATACAGCAATTCTGGGTGCCTTGTGCAGTTTGACATTTTCCATATTCACCTGTGGATCTGCGATCTCTTGCAGAATGGCCGATTGCTGCACATCTGCAATAATCTGGTAACTCACCCCCCTGATATTGCATTCCTCTTCCAGCGGTTTAAGATACTGGAACATAAAACTGCCTCCCCGGTAATTAAGCAGCCAGCTTACTTCGACATCCTTCTTCAGAACCCAGTAAGCAATCCCATATGCCTTCAGGTGGTTTTTCTGGGTTTCGTCCATGGGAATGAGAAGGTAGGCCCCGTGAACCGAACGGACCATCAAAAAAAAGGTAAAAGCAATAAGGAATCCTGTCAGCTTAAAACGGTGGCTCATTTTTGTCATCATCGTCCATTTTAGACATCACGGTGCGTGTTCTGAATGATCCATCAAACGATGCATTGGCAGGAATATTACTGACCGGTGTGTATTCCAGTTCTGCATCCACGAATTTCGCATATTTTGAAATAAACCGGATTCTGACATCCTTCAGGGGGCCGTTCCTGTTTTTGGCGATAATGATATCGGCCACCCCGGCAGTGGAATCGCCATTTTCATCCACATCAATCTTATAATATTCGGGACGGTAGATGAACATAACCATATCGGCATCCTGCTCGATTGAGCCAGATTCACGCAGGTCGGAGAGGATCGGTTTGGCAGCCTTTTCCCGTTTTTCGGAGGCCCGGCTCAGCTGGGAAAGGGCGATAACCGGTATGTTTAACTCTTTGGCAAGCGTTTTGAGAGCCCGGGAGATGCTGCTGATCTCCTGTTCACGGTTGCCACGGGTATCCTGACTCCCCTGCATCAGCTGCAGGTAATCCACGATGACCATCTGGATGTCGTGATGTGCCTTGAGCCGGCGGCATTTGGCCCGCAGATCGAAGATGGAGAGCGCAGCTGTGTCGTCGATATACAGCGGAGCCTCGATCAACGAGGATATCCTGGCATTGAGTTGCGCCCATTCATGATCCTCCAGATTCCCCTTCCGCAACTTTTCCTGCGGAATCTCGGTTTCACTCGACATTAACCGCGTGACCAGCTGGATGGATGACATTTCGAGCGAAAAGACAGCTACGGGCTTTTTAAAATCGATGGCTGCATTGCGAGCCATGGTAAGGGCAAAGGCGGTTTTACCCATCCCTGGCCTGGAAGCGATGATAATCAGGTCGGATTTTTGCCACCCGGAAGTGATCCTGTCAAGTTCTGTAAAACCTGAACCAACCCCTCTCAGCTTTCCCTCCTGGTTCCGACCGGCGGCAATCTCCTTGATGGCCTCCGTGATGATACTCTGCATGTCCATATAAGATTTGCCGATACTTCCCTCACTGATCGAAAACAGGCCGTTTTCAGCCTTGTCGAGCAGATCGAAAACATCGGTAGTGTCTTCATAGGCATCTTTGATGATGTCGGATGAAACCCTGATGAGTTCGCGCTGAATGAATTTTTGCAGGATAATGCGTGAATGGAATTCAATATTGGCGGTGGAGGCAACCCGGTTGGTGAGCATCGTGATAAAATAGGGCCCACCGGCAATATCAAGCTCCCCGGTTTTCCTTAGCTCTTCTGTGACCGTTAAAATATCGACAGGCTCATTCTGACCAAATAACCGTTGAATGGCCGAAAAGATGATCTGGTGACTTTCCTTGTAAAAGACTTCCGGTTTAAGAACCTCAATAACTTCCGCCAGGCGGTCGTTTTCAAGCATCATGGCACCCAGAACGGCCTCCTCCAGGTCCAATGCCTGTGGCGGTATCTTGCCATGTTCAAAAACCATTTCATTCAACCCTGTTTTACTTCGGGTTCGCTTTCTGGTATTTTTATCTTCCATGCGCCAAAAATAGAGCTAATCTGGCAATCTTTCTCTTTCGCTTCTGATTTTAGTTATCAACAGCTACAAGGTAAATGCCAGCGACAGGTGGACCCATTTGTGCCACCAACCATTGTGAAATTCAGGACTTAAGAGGAATTGTTCCAGGTCCAGGCGACACCCGTTTACGACCAGCGAAAGACCGCCGCTCCCCTGGAAAACAACCCTGGAAATGGTATTGAAAGGAATGGTATAGGAACTTGTCCGGTTCAACAACCCACCCTCGAGCGTGGCATCATAACCGACAATTTTTCCGGACCCTTTGAAAAACATAAAAAACTGTACCTGCCGCAGACCAGCTTTTCTGAGCATTCCCTGACCTGTGACACCTGTATTGGAGAAGTAGGGATTCAAGATGCCGGTTCTGAAATGGAAACCTCCTCCGGCATTGGCATACAGGGTGCCAGCCTCCGCTGAAGCGTTCAGCATCAGGTCGAAGTGGTTAGTGCTGGCAATTCCTTGTTCAAGTTTAAACGAATAATCAAGGACCAGGTCGTTTTTAATCTGGTATTCCCATCCAAGCGGTTCATTATTGGTGGGTACGCTCCGGTGAAACGAACGCTGAATCCATTCACCGTATGACTTCGGTCCGATAATCCCGATATCAATCTCGCTGGTTTGCCTGTAATGATGAACAGGATCAAGGGTGGTTTTGAAGCTTCCGATAAATAAATAGGCGGCATAGGGCCTGTCGCCGTATAGAATCCCCCCGGTCTTCGTTGTTGAAGGTGTGTACATGTTCTGCACCAGCGTTATTCCATAGGAATTCTGTGCGGAACGCCAGTATGGAATCATCATGATATTCAGTGGATTAAACCGAAGCCCGGGGGTGATCAAATCAAATTTAATCCCGTTTGTATAAAACCTGTCGGTATAATCAAGGATATCATTATCGAAGTTTATGCATAAAATCGTTTCGCGGCTCAGCGTGATCAGCGTGGGCACCTCATTTTGTGAGGCCGGAGGGAAAAGGAACTTTTTACTCACCGGTTCATTGAGGTCAGGTTCGATGTTATGGCTTCTTAAGTAATTTAACCTGTTGATAAACAAGGAGTCCGTGTTTGGCACCTTTTCCCCGACGGCGGGTGGCTGGACGGTCTTTAAGCGGTGGAGGGTTCTTAACGTCCCGTTGGGCGTGGCATGCGTGGTATCCGGCGTTGCGCCATGGGTGACGCTTTGCCTCTTATGGTCAGAAAATGGTTGAGCGCCGGAGCCAATCTTATCTTCTTTGCTTCCTGGAATAAAGGTCAGCGACCGGTTGCCGTCGTCCTGACACCGGATGAAGATGAGGAGAAAAAAAAACCAGCCTATTTTTTTTTTCATTATGCCCACAAAGGTAAAGAAATACCAATTTTTATTACATTTACTGATCCAATTCTGAAATGAAAATATTTTCTGTCATATTGATACTGTGTCTCCTGGCTGGTTTCGGATTCTCTCAGAAAACCATGCTGGTCGAGAAAATAGGGACAGGAAGGAAATATTACTATCATCCGGGAGCGCACCTCAAACTGAGGGTTTCGAAGCAGGATACCCTGCTGATTGGCAAACTCTTGGAAATCGACGACAGCGTCATCTCTGTTGAGGCGCTCAGGCCCTTTGATGTCAGGATCCGGGATATCGGGTCGGTTTACAAGCAGTTTTATTTCCCGACAAAATTTGGAAGATACCTGGCATTAGGCGGTGCGGGGATATTTGCCATCATCGGATTCGACCACCTGATCAATCATGAACAGGTTTTTACCAGGGACATGTTCATCATTTCGGGAACAATGCTTGCAGGAAGCGCGATTACCCTGTCGTTTGGTCAAAAAAGGTGCAGGATGGGGGTCCGATGGAAGATAAAAGTACTGGATATCCCGGTCAATTAACCACCGTAGCCGGAAATCATCTCCCTGATAATACCGGTCATCACCGGCTCTACAGCACTGGCCGCATCGATGACATGTTTATGGGATATTTCCACGATTTTACCCGGAACGCCGAGGTCGGAAATAACCGACACGGCAAAACACTTTAGCCCCATATGGCGGGCTGAAATCACCTCCGGTACCGTTGACATTCCCACGGCATCAGCCCCTATGGTACGGATATATCGGTATTCGGCCGGTGTTTCATACGTTGGACCTGAAACAGCGGCGTAGACACCTTTCCTGAGTTTTACCCCTTGTTTGGCTGCAATCAGGAATGCCTGTTCAATCAGTGCGGGGTCATAGGCATAGCCCATATCTGGGAAGCGGGTTCCGATTTCATCTTCGTTCTTGCCAATCAGCGGATTGTCCTTCATCAGGTTGATGTGATCCTCGATCACCATGATATCCCCGACTTCATAATCAGGATTCACGCCACCGCTGGCATTTGAAAGGATCAGCAGATCGATGCCCAGGAACTTCATGACACTTACAGGGAAGGTTATCTCCTGCATGGTATAGCCTTCATAATAATGGAATCGCCCCTGCATGGCCACGATCGATTTGCCGCCCATGGTGCCGAAAATCAGTTGTCCGTGATGTCCCTGGACCGTAGATACCGGAAAATTGGGGATGAATTCATAGGGGATGGTGTGGAGGATATCAATTTCATTTACCAGACCGCCAAGGCCTGTACCAAGAATAATGCCGATTTCAGGTTTGAACGGAATCCTGCCCGTTAAATATTCAATCGTCTCCTTTATTTTTATCAACATAGTTTAATATCTCAATATCAAATTTTTCCTTATCTGTCCCGTGAAAATCAATTTCCATAGGAACGTAAAATAACGGTAATTTTTCCAGATTAGTACTTAATTCCGGAGTTTTCAGCCGCATTGCATCTTTTTCTGTGGTTACCAGCACCTTTTTCCGGGTTGGCAGGTCATCGAATTTCTTCGTCAGATCTGCAATGTCCTGTAACGAATATTGATGGTGGTCGGCATATTTGATCACGATCAACTCACGGCACAACCGCGAAAGATGTTCTCGCAATGGATAATCGTTGGCAATTCCTGTGAATAAAAGAATATTGCTGATTTTAGCCGGGAACAGCTGGTTTTCAGGGTCAAACAGGGCAACGGGTTCGCGATAGCTTATATAGGAAAAATAGACCCGCTGGTGGCTGCCTGGTTGCAGGTCCGTTAAAATTCTCCGTCGTGTAATGGGGGAAAATACCTTGGGGGTTTTGGTGACGATAATGATGTCGGCCCTCCGGGCCCCCCATCTGAATTCCCGCAGGGTTCCTGAAGGAAGGAGGAAGTCATCCGGATAAATGCGGTGATAATCCGTTAAAAGGATCGACAGTCCGGGTGTTACATACCGGTGCTGAAAGGCATCATCCAGCAGGATTGCATCCAACTCCGGGTATTTCTGAAACAGCAGCTGAATCCCGCGTTTACGCTTTTCATCAACGGCAACGATGATGGCCCCGAACTTTTTATAATATTGTAAGGGTTCATCCCCGATGTCCTTTACTCCCGAATGATCCGAAGCAACGATAAACCCACAGCTTTTGCGTCCGTATCCACGGCTCAGGGTGGCTATCGGCTTCGTTTGCCCTAACAATCGGATCAGGTATTCAATGTGCGGGGTTTTTCCGGTTCCTCCGTAGGTAAGATTGCCCACTGAAATAACTGGTTTCGCAAATGTTTTGGAGGGGAGGATATGCAGGTCAAATAACCAATTCCTGATCTGAATGGCGAAGCCATAACAGAGCGAAAACGGAAACAGAATAACCTGGAGGATCCTTGTCATAATCGAAGGGCCTAAGTTATTAAAAAAATGAAACCGATTACATTCCATGGAAAAAAAATACCCTAACAACATAGGTGTCCGGAAAGGGGGAGAGAAGTGTTCAGGATAATGATTTTTCCCTTTGTAGGAACCTGATATTCTTTATTAATTCCGAGATCCCCAAATCGGGTTTATTCAGTTTATGGATGTAGTCTGCTGCGCCAGCTTCATGCAGCATACGGGCCATTCCCTGGTCAGCAAAAGCATCGAAAAATATCACTTTTGTGACAGGCGAAACGGTGTTGACGAGGCGCAGAAATTTAAAAACATCCTGATCGGCAGGCGGCAGATCGGTAATGAGAAAATCGGGTTGAAGGTTTTTATGGAGCCGGTACAAAAATTCATCATGCGAAAGAAAGGTATGCACATTAAGAAATTTGTTGACAATCAGGTAAAAGTTGATCAGGCTTCGATGGGTCGGATTATTGTCAACAACCGCAATAACAGGTATTTGCATGGTTTATCCTTTCCGGGGTTACAGATAATCAAAAATGCATTATTTATCTCTGGATAATTATTTGTTTGAAAAGTTCTTTTAAACAGGTTATGAACAGTTTAAGGAAACAATCATATTTGAAAATGCTTACCTTTGGTTTCTAAATTATGTTGAAGATGAAAATTGGTGAAATAGGGCATTATCTGGAATCTCTTTCCCCGCTTTCCAATCAGGAGGATTATGATAATTGCGGATTTCTGGCCGGAGATCCCGCCTGGGAATTTGAAAAAGCGCTGCTATGTCTCGACCTTACGGAAGATGTTATGAAAGAGGCAGTCAGGGAAAATTGCAACCTGGTGATTTCACATCACCCGTTCATCTTCAGGGGAATTAAAAAACTCACTCCCGATCAACCTGAAACCAAGCTGATTACACTGGCTATCATGAACAATATCGCAATTTATGCCATTCACACCAACCTTGACAATACCCTTGATGGCCTGAACGCGCTTGTTTTTTCAAAGCTGGGAATCATGGAATATAAAATTCTCGAGCCGGCCAGGGGGAAGCTGATGAAGCTGGTTACATTCTGTCCGGCCGCCTTTGCCGGGAAGGTGCGAACGGCGCTGTTTGATGCAGGTGCAGGAACCATCGGCAATTATGACCAGTGCAGTTTCAACGGGGAAGGGGAGGGTACCTTCCGCGCCTCAGCAAAGGCTAATCCCTTTGTCGGCGAAAGAAATGAACTCCACACGGAGAAGGAAACCAGGATAGAGGTGATCCTGCCCGGTTTTTTGGAAAACAGGATAGTGCAGGCCCTGCTAACGGCTCATCCTTACGAGGAGGTAGCCTATGATTTATATCAGCTTGGGAATGCCAGTGCCCGGTGCGGAGCCGGCCTGATCGGAAAACTGGATCACCCCATGGCCCAGCCCCAGTTCCTGGAACATGTCAGGAAAACCTTTAATATCCCCGTGGTCAGGCATACGCGGCTGAGTTCAAAAAAAATTGAAACGGTTGCTTTATGCACGGGTTCGGGTAGTTTTCTGATCACCAGGGCCATTCATTCAGGCGCCGATGCCTTTCTCACAGCTGACCTGAAATACCATGAATTCTTCGATGCCGAAAAACGGCTTCTTTTAGCCGATATTGGTCATTATGAAAGCGAACAGTGGGTAAAAGAATGGCTTTATGATGCGCTTATTGAAAAATTTCCTACCTTTGCATTCCTTATTTCAGAAGTAAATACCAATCCTGTTCATTATTTTTAAAACAGAGTCTATGTCAAAGATGACAAGCAAGCCAATCGCAACCTCCAAACCATCAAAACTGGCAAGGAAACCAGATAAAAAGGAGGATAGCCCGGCAAAAAAGATTGTAGCAACCGTTGATGAGGCGACAGAAGCCCCCGTTGAAAAGATCATTCCCAAAGTGAAGGCCGAAGGCGCGGAGGACAAGACGGAAGTCACCATTGAAAAGAAACTGATTGCTTTATATAATCTCCAGCAGGTTGATTCACAGGTCGATAAAATCCGTATTATCCGGGGGGAACTACCGTTGGAAGTACAGGATCTTGAAGATGAAATAGCCGGTTTGGAAACCCGGGTTGATAACTATATCCAGGAAACAGTTGTCCTGGAAAAATCAGTAACGGATAAGAAAAACGCCATCAGGGATGCCCTTGTGCTGATCAAGAAATATGAAGATCAGCAGATGAATGTCAGGAATAACAGGGAGTACGATTCACTGACCAAGGAGATTGAATACCAGAATCTTGAAATTCAACTTTCTGAGAAAAGGATCAAGGAATATCAGACAGCCCTGGAAAGTAAAACAGAGGAGATTGAGAGTTTCCAGAAGGTTTTACAGGATCGTAAAAATGACCTGGAGATAAAACGTAACGAACTCGAAGATATCATTGCGGAAACTGAAAAAGAGGAAAGTGACCTGATTAAGAATTCAGAGGATAACAGGCAGTTTATCGAAGACCGCTTGCTGATGGCCTATACCCGGATCCGGAAGATTGCCAGGAATGGCCTTGCGGTGGTTCAGATCGAACGGGATGCCTGCGGCGGATGCTTTAATAAGATCCCTCCCCAGCATCAGCTCGACATCAGGATGCATAAAAAAATTATCGTTTGTGAATATTGCGGCCGGATCCTGGTTGACAGTGGAATTGTGGATGCTGTGAGTTAATGACCCGGAACTGTATCAATGAAAAGGCGCTTTTGGTCAGGATTTTTCTGATCGCAGGCGCCTTTCTGATTTTTTTTCCGGAACTGCAGGCCCAGTACAATTTTGATGAAAACAACCAACATACCTACCAGGCTGTTCTATCTCTCCGGTTTGCCGAGGCGAACAGGCTGATCGGAATCGAAAAAAAATCAGATCCGGCCAACCTGCTCCCACTCTGTTTTGAAAATTACATTGATTTTTTAACCCTTTTTATCGGGGAGAATCCTAAGGACTATGACCTGCTGAAAGGGAGGAAATCAGAAAGGATTGAGAAGCTGGAAAAGGGTAATCAGGATTCCCCATGGTATAATTTTTGCCTGGCCGAGGTTTATCTCCAATGGGCATTTGCCAGGCTTAAATTCGGTGATTATACTGCAGCCGCCTTTGAAATCCGTAAAGCCCACCAACTGTTTACATTAAATGATGCAAGATATCCCTCGTTCCTGATTAATAAGATGGGTTTGGGAGTGGTTCATGTCATGGCTGGCATTGTTCCCGATAATTACAAATGGATTACCAATTTGATGGGGGTGGATGGTACCATGGATGGCGGATTGAATGAAATCCGCCTGGTGGCTGAATATGCCGGAACCGATAATATTACGCTCCTGTATAAACCCGAAGCGTTGTTTTATCTGGCTTTCCTTACGGCAAACCTGCAAAAAAACAAGAAGGATGCTTTGCCGGTACTCGCCTGTTTCACAGGTCAGAAAGGGGATTTCCAGCCATCGAAAAGTCCGCTGCTGATCTTTGCAACAGCCTCCATTCTGATGAAAACGGGCCACAACGACGATGCCCTTGCTCAATTGCAGGAACGGTCGTCACTCACACAGCGCTATCCTTTCTTCTACCTTGACTTCCTGGAGGGAATGGCCAGGCTCAATAAGCTGGATTATACGGCATCGTTATTTTTTGAAAAATTTATAACCAGTTTCAAAGGGCAGAACTATTTGCGATCGGCATGCCAGAAGTTGGCCTGGATTGCTCTGCTTCGCGGCGATACGGCAGGGTATCATCAAACCATGAAACTGCTGCAAACCAAAGGGGCTGGCGTGGTGGATGAAGATAAACAGGCATCAGCCGAGGCTGACGGTGGCGTTATGCCAAATGCAGTTTTACTCCGGGCCCGGTTGCTTTTTGATGGAGGATATTTCAGCCAGGGATTGGGTGAACTGCTGAATAACAGCCTGAAAACGACGATAAGGTCAAAACGCGATCTGGTAGAATATAATTACCGCCTGGGCAGGATCTATCATGAAACGGGAAATTATCCGAAAGCCCTTGAGTATTACGGAAAAGCCATTCAGCAGGGGCGTTCGGAACCCTATTATTTTGCCGCCAGCGCTGCCTACCAGACGGGATTGCTGTATGAAAACACCGGTGAATGGGTAAAGGCCGATAGCGCCTACCATGTATGTTTATCCATCAATACCCCCGAATACAAAGCCAGCCTTAGTCAAAAGGCTAAAGCTGGCTTGAACAGAGTAAAAAAAATGGTTCCTAAAACCTGAATCCGATAGTGGCAAGCAGGGTGTTGGTATAGTAGGTAATGGCGCTGGGGTTGACCATGGCCGGATCATACAGGTAATAGTTCTGGTTCATTTTAGTCCAGACATACGACAGGTCGGCAAAAAAATGTTTTTCGCGGTAACCCACGCCTCCCGAAACCTGGTAACGCTCACTTTTATCGGTTTTTAACTGGTAAGGATTGCCGAAATAACCAAAACCTCCCCTGATCCTGAAATCAGCCAAACGCCATTCAGTGCCAACGCGGATATTCCCCGCCGACTGATAGCTGGTCTTGATTTCGTTGTTTACGTCGGAATAACTGTCGCCGGCAGAATTAAACCTGGCTTCGGCATAATTCAGGTATTCATAATCGGCACTCACGAGCCCATAATGGCCGATGATGAAAGCAATGCTTCCCATGGCACGGAAAGGTGTGGTCAGCTGGTAATTATAAGAACCCGCCGGTGAATAAGAAATGGAGCTCCAGTTGGTACTGTCGGAGAATCTGGATTCCATGCTGCTTGCCCATTGGTCGCGCATGTTCGGATACCAGGTGGGTGTGTGAATGCTGGCGCCGAGCCTTACCCATTCGGCAGGTTTATAGATCAAACCGAATTTGAAGTTGACACCGGTGCCATTGGTGTGAAGGTCGGACCGGTAGGTGAGTGATTGAAAGTTAGAAATACTGGCGTCAGCCCGGGTCTCCCTGTAAACACTGTGTTCATAATAGTTAATGGTGGGTATGCCCACGGTCATCCCGATGTACAGTTTGTCCATGATATTTGCCCCGGCGGAGAGATCGAATTCGTTCATCGATCCATAAGTAAGTATGGTTTTGTCTTGAACCACGCCGCCATAAGGTGCATCACAGAAATAGGATTTCGTATTCGGATCATAACCAATCAGGTATGCTGCCTGTGCCAGGCCGATGTCAAAGGGGTAGTTGTCCATGACCGAACCCTCGGGGGTTTTGTTCGCATTGAGCGTGTTCACATAGCTCTGCATCATGGAGTTTTGGTTATTGACCCCATGGATGGTAACGCTGTTGTTGAAATCGTTCTGCCGGTTAAATCCCAGCCCCACATTGATGATTCTTACAGCGTTGTCCTTATTTTTATTGTAAGGGCTGATGCTGAAGATGGCGCCGAAATTCCCGATGCCAAGGTTTACGCGGTTGCCGGAGGCTGACATTCCGTTATAGACTGATTCCGTGCTGCCTACAGTGGGGGCAAGGGTAAAGGTCATCTCAGAAGCGGTATAAAGCCCGATTCCGGCAGGGTTTGTGGCAAGGGTGGAGAAGTCGGCGCCAACAGCGCCAAATGCACCGCTCAGCCCGTTAAACCTGGCGGTTCCACTGTACAGAACATTTGAATAGCGGAGCGCATCGACAGGTTCTTGAGCGAGGGTCAGGGTTGCCGATAACACAATCAGCAACACAGTGACAAATAAGTTTTTCATATAGTGGGTATTTAGCGTTTTGAATAAAACTATCGGTGTCTGCCGCTGCCACTTCCGGATGATCTGCCGTCGCTGTTTCCGCCCGACCTTGCAGGCGCAGAATTGGAACCGGAACGCGATGGCGCGGAATAGGTTGATCCTGAATGTCCTGAATTTCCTGCCGGGGCGGATCTGCCGGGCTGGGAGAAGGTCCTGGTTGCCGGTGAAGAATATTGACGGGAGTTGTCGTAGCCAACCCTGTTGCCGCTATTTTGAACGGAACCTCTGCCTGCAGCTGCAGCCTGGGTTCTCGGGGCAAGGTATTCCTGGCTTGATTTAGGCTGCCTGTAGGCGGGTGATGAGTAACTTTGAACAGCGCCTGAACGCTGTGCCTGTGTTGTGACTTCAGGCCGGCTGTAACGCGGGGCGGGTTGCTGGCGCGGGCTCTGGTTTGAAGACTGAACCCGGGTGTTGCCGGAATTTCTCGGATTTACTGCCTCCCTTGTGGTGGCAGGTTTGGAATAGCGGTACCGCTGCTGGGTTGCAGGAACTCTGACGGATGAAGATGTTCCTGTTATACGCGGAGATGGTACCACACGGGTGTCTCTGGTTTGAGCAGCTGTGCCTGCTGTTCTGGTGCCTGCCGGTGTCACCCTGCCAGGGCCTCCGTCGGTACGATAGCGGGAGGTACGGCGGCCATGGTAAATGCTGCTGTAGTTATTATAGCTTCCGGAATACCAGTCATTGTAGCCATAACCATATCCGTAACCACAACCATAGCAGTAGGGGTTATACCACGAATTGTAGGCATAATAGGGATATCCCCAGCCAAAGCTCCATCCCCAGGGGGAATAGGGATAGCCCCAACTGTAATCAATGCCCCAGGGGGAATAATAAGGATAGCCAAACCCCGGATATCCTGCGCCTACGCCCAGGTAGAGGCTTACATTCGGGCTGGCGCCCATACTGTTTGATGCGGCGGAATTGCTGGTGTAGGTCTCATCAAAATAACCTTTTGTAGTGTCTTTGCTGTTGAAGCGGTTAATCCTGCCCGCATAGGAATAGTCGTTGTAATCATCGGCAAAGGAGGATGACGCAGGTTTTTGTGCTTTGGCATTATCAGGGGATGTAATGACCTGCTCACCGGTAGCTTGTGGTTTGGTGGTTTTTGAAACCGTTTGCGAACCCCTTGCGGAGGATCCGTAAACATCATCGTTACTGCCCGAGGTTGCCAATTTCTGGGTGGTACAGGCAACGGTAATCAGGCTGATGATCGCGATAATTAAGGCTGATTTTTTCATAAGGCATTCGTTTTAAAAATCCGGAAAGTCTGTTGCGTCATTTGATCGGGATAATTTTCGTATTTTTGTCTCGATATTACATGTGAAAAATAACAAAAATTATACCAAAACGATAAAATGGCGAAAGATTTTCCTACCCGCGATGAAAATTATTCTCAATGGTACAACGACCTGGTTATTAAGGCAGATTTAGCCGAGAATTCTGCCGTACGTGGCTGTATGGTCATAAAGCCTTATGGGTATGCTATTTGGGAGCGAATTCAGGCGGTTCTCGATAAAAAATTCAAGGATACAGGCCACCAGAATGCCTACTTCCCGATCTTCATTCCCAAATCGTTCTTCAGTAAAGAGGCGAGCCATGTTGAGGGATTTGCAAAAGAATGTGCCGTTGTAACCCACTACCGGTTAAAGAATTCGCCCGACGGCAAGGGGATTGTTGTTGATGAGGATGCAAAACTGGAGGAGGAACTGATCGTAAGGCCTACCTCTGAAACCATCATATGGGATACCTATAAGAACTGGATTAAATCTTACCGCGATCTTCCGGTTTTGATAAACCAGTGGGCCAATGTTGTGAGGTGGGAAATGAGGACCCGTCTTTTTTTACGCACCACCGAGTTCCTGTGGCAGGAGGGGCATACCGCCCATGCCACCATGCAGGAGGCGATCGCCGAATCGGAGACCATGCTGAATGTGTATGCCGACTTTGCTGAGAACTGGATGGCAATCCCTGTAATCAAGGGAACAAAATCACCTGCTGAAAGATTTGCCGGCGCCATTGAAACCTATGCCATTGAAGCGCTGATGCAGGATGGTAAAGCCCTCCAGGCCGGCACCTCACATTTTCTGGGCCAGAATTTCGCCAAGGCATTTGATGTGAAATACCTGAACCGCGAAAATCAACTCGATTATGTATGGGCAACCTCATGGGGCGTTTCAACACGGTTAATGGGCGCTTTGATCATGTCCCATTCCGACGATCATGGCCTGGTGCTGCCTCCCAAACTCGCCCCCATCCAGGTGGCGATTGTCCCTGTATTTAAAACTGCCGAGCAGCTTGAACAGATCTCCGCCGTTGTTATGCCTATCAAAAAAGCGCTGGAGGAAAAAGGGATCTCGGTCAAATATGATGACCGCGATACCCATAAGCCAGGCTGGAAGTTTACGGAGTATGAGTTTAAAGGAGTGCCTGTCCGGCTTACCATCGGTCCGCGGGATATTGAACAGGGCACCGTGGAAATTGCCCGCAGGGATACCCTGGAAAAGGAGAGCCTGCAGCTTCGGGATATTGAGAATAAAGTAGTTCACCTGCTTGACCAGATCCAGAAAAATCTGTACGACAGGGCTTTTGCTTTCCGGGAGAACAATACCTTCAGGGTTGACAGCTGGGAGGAATTTAAAACAGTTCTCGACGAAAAGGGTGGCTTTCTCTCGGCCCATTGGGATGGCACTGCCGAAACAGAAGGCAGGATCAAGGAGGAGACAAAGGCAACGATCCGTGTTATTCCACTTGACAATCAGCAGGAGGAGGGGAAATGCGTCTATTCAGGGAAACCCTCAACGCAGCGTGTTCTCTTTGCCAGGGCCTACTAACACTACAGAGGAAGTAGTTGACCCGTACCTGTTGTCTTTATTTTAAATGATTGGGGTTTCCCGGCGTAATAAATGTTGCCGATGGACGCTATCGTGGCTTCCAGATCGATCATGGCCTGAACGTAACAATCGTTGGTTCCTTTATTGGTAATATAGGTATAGTATGTTTTCAGGTCCCGGGCATCGTACAGACCGTAATCACCAGAGAATACAGAGGTGGTACCGGCTGTGCCGTGAAGATGGAAATCGACGGTGCCCATATTCAGACTGAAGATGCCCAGCCTTACATCCATGCTGAGGTCGATTTTCCCGCATCCGCCCCACACCTCCACGTTGATTGAATCCTGTTTCAATGTTCCAGCGGAGCTGATATTCCCGGAGCCGTTATACAATATTTTCCAGATTTTATTGGTTGCAATGTAAACCTTGATCTGTTTGCTGTAGTCGCGCATCCAGTTGCATTTGTTGTTGTTCCGTATGACAAGGGTTCCCCCGTCGACCGTTGTGGTGATTCCGCCGATGATATTCTGCCCGGCTTCGACGGTGACCCTCATGCCGGTATCGGTCGAAAGAACCAGGTCGACATTGTTCTGGATATCGACCCTGGTAAAAGCGGGTATATTCCTCACCTCCTGAACGATGGATCCATTTGAGGAGAAACAAACGCCGCCGTTTTTGGCACATCCCGTGAGGATGAAAAACATAAAAGGCCACATCAGCAGGACCCACCACTGTTTGCCTTGTATTCTACCGAACAGTCCTTTTTCCA
Organism: uncultured Bacteroidales bacterium; assembly: GCA_903928285.1. GTDB lineage: Bacteria > Bacteroidota > Bacteroidia > Bacteroidales > FEN-979 > CAIVAT01. The sequence continues at coordinate 4,619 of CAIYQH010000589.1, read as the reverse complement.
TATTTCTTGTCAAATTTGTAACCTAACCCCCATCCGATATAATCAGCCCTGCCCCAGTGTACCTTGAGCATGACCATGGCAAAAATATCTTTTGAGAAATTGTATTGCAGGGATAATTTTTCGTAAAGCGGCCCATTGCTTTTTTCTTTGCCTGCCAGGTAATATCCAAGGTTGAAAATAAAGCCGACATGGGATAAGACCAGCTGATAGGCACCGTTAATACCCGGACGAAGGATACTCAGTTTATTTGAAACAGGGATGTCGTGCTTCTCAAGGATTTTAATTTGGGAGGGATCATATGAAACATCAAGCCCGAGACCGGCTTTGCTTTTCTGGCTGATCCTCACGAAGGTATTTTCAAAGAGATGATAAACAAGGAAATTCTGACCGAAAACCGCCTGCATGTTTTTGTAGCCGAGAAGTCCGCCGATGTTGAATTCAAGGGTACGCCATATGATAGCCTCATAGGGCGCTGTTGGAGCATAATACCTGTCGTGGATATCCCTGTTCTCTTTAAACGGCCGATAGGCGAACCCTACATTGATGAGGGGTGCATTCAGCCCGAAATTCGGCAATTTCAGAGAACCGTTCGAGAAATGCTGCAGACTGATCCCCGAAGTGACGGTAAGGAAATAATTGATCCGGTACCGGGCTTCGAACATCATGTTGGCAGCTGCGTTGATATGGGAGCCGATTGCCAGGTTTTTATAGTTTGTAAGGCGGTCAAAGGGTTTTGATACATAACCCAACCCGAGCGCCAGCCGGAACCCTGCTGAAAAATTTTTGTGCTGGTACAACGGGAAATTGATAAAGGGCATCACGGCATAAATCTTGCCCAGTGAAGGGTTGTTTCCATAACCTGAATAAAAGAAGGAGAAACCGATAAGGGGATACTGGTAGGTGCGTTCCCATTGATACTTGCCATAGGTGAGCTGCTGGATAATGATTTCATAAGCAGGGAAATGAGCGTTGAAAATATCCAGTTCCGTATGCTGCGCATACAGGAACCCATAATGGAGTTTCCCTTCAATCATCATGTTTGAGGAAAAGAGTTTGTGTTCAAACTGCGGGAACCCATCTGCCGGGAACATGCATCCCAGCAGCAGCATTAAGAAAAGGAGAATCCGAAATGACTTGTGTTTCAAATTAATACGTAATATTCTGTTAACATGGACCCGGCGACAAATTTATCATGATTTGCGCACTTGCAGGTACTTTTATCCACAATTCAGACTATTAATAACGCTGCAAACGTGAAATGCTTACTTTTGCGTAAAATATTATTGATGGAAGAGAAAATTGCCTCATTCAGAAAGCTTCTTGAGATCATGGATGAACTCAGGACCAAGTGTCCGTGGGATAAGAAGCAGACCATAGAATCACTCAGGTACCTTACCATCGAGGAGACCTATGAACTGTCGGAATCGATCCTGCAGAATGACATGGATTCGATAAAAAAGGAGCTGGGCGACCTGATGCTTCATCTGGTGTTTTATTCCCGCATTGCCTCCGAAACCAATGCATTTGATATTAAGGATGTGCTGGATAGTATCATTGCCAAGCTTATCAACCGTCACCCCCATATTTTCGGAGATGTACAGGTGAAAGACGCCAAAGAGGTCCACGATAACTGGGAAAGGATAAAATTACTGGAGAAGGGTAATAAATCGGTACTGTCGGGCGTCCCTGCGGGTTTACCCGCGATGGTGAAGGCCTTCCGGATCCAGGAAAAGGCCAGCGGAGTTGGCTTTGACTGGGAAAAGCCGGAACAGGTGTGGGAAAAGGTGATGGAGGAGTTGAATGAACTCCGGGAGGTTGTTGAAAAAGGATCAGACCATAGGCGGAGAGAAGATGAACTCGGCGACCTGATTTTTGCCATTGTCAACTATGCGCGGTTTATCGGGGTGAATCCCGAGGACGCCCTGGAGCACACCAACAGGAAGTTTATCAGGCGGTTCAAGCATCTTGAAGACAAGGCAAGAGAGGAAAACAGGCCGTTACACGAACTAACCCTCGCCGAAATGGACGTCCACTGGAATGAGGCGAAAAAATCCGACATTAAATAGTCAGCCACAGGGTCAGCATGATAAAATATTATCGGGATCGTCCGGGGAGTGGGCAAATCAAATAACCGGTTTGAGTGGAAAACAAGATCAGGAAAAGAATATCCCCGGAGGTGGCCGTTGCAGTAATCCTGTTTTTACTGCTGGGCTCTCTTGGCCTGGCGGTAAATACAACCGGCGATTCAGGCGACAGTATTCTGCACTTTCTCTATTCCAAAGGGTCGTTTTCCCATCCCGAGTTTTTCCTGCACCACTGGGCAAAACCATTGTTTGTGCTGCTAAGTTCACCCTTTTCACAGTTTGGTTTTAAAGGGATCATCCTGTTCAACTGCCTGATGGTCGCGCTGATTGTGCATTTTACGTTTCTCGCAGCCAAGGCCATGAAGATGAACAACCCGTGGCTGGTGTTTGTGCTGATTTTAGGCTGCCCCCTGTTTCTGAAACTGACCTTTTCAGGGTTGACGGAATATTTGTTCGGACTGATGCTGATAATCGCTGTTTACCTGGCAGTAAAAACCAGGTACCTGGCTGCCGTCATTGTGGTCTCCTTCCTGCCCTTTGTGCGATCGGAAGGCCTCATTTTACTGGGCGTTTTCGGGTTGTTCCTCCTTTTCGGAAAGAGATTTGCCCTGCTGCCGCTCCTGGTGATCGGGCACCTTGTCTACAGCCTGGCCGGTTTTTTCTATTACAGGGACTTTTTTTGGGTGTTTACAAAAATCCCCTACCGGGGCCTGGGCAGCAAGTATGGAAGCGGGAAGATATTTGACTTTGTTCACAGGTTGAATTATGTCATTGAAAAGCCGGTGTTTATTTTGCTTTTCCTCGGGCTTGCTGCGTTGATTATACGGTTTGTAATGGCAAAATCCAGGAGAGGGGAGGATAGCGGACTCTGGCTCGTTTGCGGTTTGTTTGTCGCCGTATTTATTGCCCACAGCCTTTTCTGGTGGTTGGGGATATTCAGTTCGATGGGGCTGCCACGAGTATTGATTCCGCTGGTTCCGCTGGTTGCCCTGATAGCGCTGTCGGGAATTGGCGCTGTCAGTTCATCTTTGGGCAACAAAGGCAGGCAGGTTCTGATCGTGATGATCCTGCTGGTTGTGTCGGTTTATCCCTTTACGCAACGTGAAAAGGGGGTAGTATTTAACCAGGCGATGTTCAGGCTGCCTGATAACGAACTTATTGACAGGGAGGTGGTGCCCTGGTTGAAAAGCAACACGGGTAACTTCAACGGGAAGCTGTTTTATTACTCCCACGCCTATTTCAGCATTTCCCTTGATATCGATCATTTTAATGATTCGTGCCATAGGGACCTCTTAAGGTTATCGGGAGAAGTTCCGCCGAAGGGGGCGGTTGTCATCTGGGACGACTGGTTCTCAGTCGTTGAAAATGGTGTTACATTCGAGCGTTTAAAGAGTATGGACAACCTGAAATTCCTGAAGGAATTTGAAACGCACGATCATGACAGGGTTGTTAAATTTGCGGTGTTTATTGCATCCTGAGGCTCTTTTTTTAACTGTTATTAACTTTATGGAGGTTTCTTTGAATTATCCCGGAAGGTATCAGCATGATTGGCAAAATTGAAAAATATATTGTTTTCGGCATATTCATCCTGTTGCTCTGCTACACCGCCAGGATAAACTGGAGTCATGGCCAGTGGGAGCGCGTGATCCGCTCCGACGGAAAGGGATACTATGCTTACTTACCGGCAATATTCATATACCATGACCTTAATTTTGGCTTTTTCCGGGAGGCCGAGGTGAACAAATCCTATGATAAGAGCCTCTTTTATGATTACAGGTCGAATCATGGGGGAAAGGTGATCAACAAATATTTTATCGGGGAGTCGATCCTGCTGGCGCCATTTTTTTTAACAGCACACCTGATTACCCTCATCAAGGGATCACCCGCCGATGGTTACTCGAGGATCTATGTTGTTTTCCTGACCATAGCAGCCCTTTTTTATGTATCACTGGGGGTGCACTATTTTCAAAAAACACTGAGACTATATGGTTTCAGGCCCGGGATAATTGTGTTTACACTGGTGGCGATCCTTTTCGGGACAAACCTTTTTTATTATTCAATTGGGGAGGTGGCGATGAGCCATGTTTATTCCTTTTCAATGGTCTCGGTATTTATCTTCCATGTCCGGCGGTATGTCAATTCATGGAAACCTGTGAATTTTGTATTCGCATCCCTTGCCCTGGGGATGATAATCCTGATCAGGCCGGTCAATGGTTTGGTTGTACTATCGGTGCCGTTTTTATGCGCGGGTTTCCATGATTTCATCAAGGGGATCAGGAAGCTGGCAGAAGGGAAACCCTTTGTTATTCTGGCCGTTTTGTGCTGTTTAACCATTATTTCCATCCAACTGGTTGTCTATAAGGTACAGACCGGCGATTTTTTTGTCTATTCCTATGGCAGTGAAGGGTTTGATTTCCAACATCCGCATATCATTGATTTTTTATTCAGTTACAAAAAGGGCTTTTTTCTCTATACACCGCTTTGCTTTATTGCGCTTTTCGGGCTGATCCCGGCGTATTCGAATAAGTTTGAATT
>CAIYQH010000588.1 GCA_903928285.1 uncultured Bacteroidales bacterium | reverse complement strand
TTGCCCGTATCCTGCAGTTTGTTGGTCATCTTCTTGAGAAACACCCGTTTGGTGATGTTTTCGATGGATGATTTAAGCTCCTGCGGCGTAAACGGCTTGGGGATGAAATCGTAAGCGCCATCACTGGTTGCTTTCACAGCCAGCTCAAGGGACGCATAGGAGGTTATCATCACCACGATGATGCTCTTTTGTTTTTTCTTGACATATTCAAGCACCTCAATACCCTGGATTCCGGGAAGCTTGTTGTCGAGCAGGAGGATATCGGGCTGATCCGACTCGATCATCTCGATCCCTGCCTCCCCGGTTGGCGCTTCCATGACATCAAATTCAAACGCTTCATCCATAAAGGGATAATCTACCCTGAAATTCCTCAGAATCCGGGTAATTCCGCTGCGGATACCGGGTTCATCATCGACGACGAGAATTTTTAGTGTTGACATAGATTTATTCCACTCCAAAAATAAGGTGAAAATCAGTTAATATAACATCAACTGTTATTTTTAAACAGCAAATTTTCGATTTCTTCCTTCAGGCGTTCCGAGCGGATACCTTTGTCAAGAAAGCGGTCGGCTTTAATCCATTTCCGGTTGTTCTCATCACTGATATCAAAGGAAATCCCCGTTTCAGCTGCCACTCCTGTTGCTATGATGATAGGGACATCGGGATACTTTTTTTTCATCTTATAACACAATATAAACCCGCTGTCCTCATTTTCCATCATGAGGTCAAGGATGGCAAGGTCGGGCTTTGTTTTCTCCAGTAATTCCTCGGCCTCTTTCTGACTTTCCGCCGTGATTGTTTTAAATCCGAACTGCTCAACCCTGGCCTGAAGTTGGAAAAGATAATCCTGGTCATCATCAACGATTAAAATGGTAATATTTCCTGGTTTCATATTAAACGATAAATTATAACGAACAACTAAAAAAGTTAAATCAATAAAATAATTCCTGCATTATTTGCATTGTTTGCATTGTTTGCATTGTTTGCATTGTTTGCATTGTTTGCATTGTTTGCATTGTTTGCATTGTTTGCATTACCTGCATTCCTGCATTGCCTTATTGTCCTCTCGGCACCGTGATCCTGAACGTGGTTCCGGTAGGCCCGTTTGCCGCCTCTGCATTAGATTCGACATTGATTTTTCCCTTGTGCATTTTCACAATCCCGTAGATCAGCGCCAGGCCAAGCCCGGTGCCCTTGCCCATCTCCTTGGTGGTAAAGAAGGGGGTGAAAAGTTTGTCCATATTCTCTTTTTGAATACCGGTGCCGTTGTCGGCAACGGTGAAGGTGATCTCTTCCGCATTCCCTTCAACACCGACCCTCAACACCCCACCGGAGGGCATGGCTTCGATTGCGTTTTTTTCGAGATTGGTCAAAACTTGCATCATCTGGTCGATATCGAGCCAGGCCACGGGATCTGCAATTTCAGAGGAAAAGGAAAATGTGATATTTTCTGGTTTTATGACAGAATTAAGGCTGTGCTGCATGAATTTTATCACGTCGGTTTCCGACCTGTTTACCTGGTTTTTCCGGGCGAAATTGAGCAATCCGCTGACAATTTTCTTACACCGTTCAGCCTGTTCAACGATCAGTTTGAGGTCATCCCTTACGGCGTCGCCCTCCGGAGCCTCGTCCATCAGGATGTTACTGTACATGGTAATAACACCGAGCGGGTTGTTCAGTTCATGGGCGATCCCGGCAGAGAGCTGGCCCATGTGGGCCAGTTTTTCAGATTGTTTCAACGCCGCCTTTGCTTTGGCAAGCTTGTCGTTG
>CAIYQH010000587.1 GCA_903928285.1 uncultured Bacteroidales bacterium | reverse complement strand
TCCGAACGAGCGCTTCAGGAAAATTTGCAAAATCCATTCATGCATTTCCATATCAATAAGATAGCTCACTTATAGCAAAAAAAACTGCCGGACAATAAGCCCGGCAGTTTTTTTATGAATTCGCTTCCTTTTTTAATGTGAAAAAATATTCTTTGTATTGCGATATCCCGAGTTTTGTTTGAACCAATCGTAATAAAGGGATCCTCCCGATTTGCCCCATTCATAAAATTTCAAATATGCATCTGTAACCGGAAGATGTTCTATTGGACAATCAAAATGACTTGAGATTTCAATGGCAAAAGGCAGGTTGCTTTTTGTTACATAATAGCGACCCGACGACGGGTTGCTGTCATCGTTCGAAGTACCTAATAACTTCTTGTTAGCAAGGTCAGTCGGCGGATTGTCAATAAGATGCACTTCATTTTCCCTCACACGGTTAATGATCATAAAAGGATTGTATGGAGGTAATCCCATGGTGTTCAATGTGACAGGAGTTTTAAGGTTGATTGTAATATCCAGTTCCTTTGGTGTGACATATGCATTTCCCGGAGTTGTATTTACACCAACTCCTTTAGATCCCTGGTCGGATAAAAGGTTAAATCCGTTATCAAAAACAATGATAGTGGCTTTTGACTGATTTGCTTCTGTGCCATTGCCATTCAGTACTATATAAGATTCTTGTATATTAGTACCTGTAATACTGGATATCAGATCGGGAGAAACTGGCAATTGAATCCCAAAACCATTTTTATAGGTAGCTCCGATGGCTGTCAGCGTTGCTTTTAAATCGATCTGAACAACTTCGTTTTTGCCATTTGTTATTTGATTAAAATTATAATCAATCACCAGATCATTAAAATCATAATCACCCACAGAAGGCCACATATCTTCAAAAGCAAGTGACCCAAAATTGCCTTTTGAAGGATAAAAATTATCAAATGCTTTCAATGGGTCATTTGGGTAAGCGTCGAAATTATCAGGAACACCATCTTTATCTGTGTCAGCCTGAACATAACGTGGCATTGGAATATTCTGGATATCAACAGAACTGATTGGGTCTGCAGTTACATAAAAAATAGCATCATTAAAATCATTGTCACAGCCTGTGTTTTCGCGTTTCATATCTTCAAAACTCAAAAGAAACTTTCCTCTCCCTATATCATTTAATAAAAGGGCATGTTGCTTTTTGTCTACAGAAACTTCCGGGTTAAGGTTCTGATCCGAAAATAATGTATTAATTCCAGAGGTAACCGATGTGCCATTGTAGCCATCGGATACAAGCACCCAGCCAATTTCAGTCCCAGGAGCGAAAGTCCCAATGTGTACCTTGTTACCTGACGATAATCCACCTCCGCTGCCACTAAATGAAACGTTAGGGAAGATAATATGAACCGAGTCAATATCTGCCGGAGTCGCAGGCGGATTTCCGGTTTTGTAAATATAATATCCCAATACATTTCTATATCCAGCACCTTCACTTACAAAGGTTACCCAAACATTACAAGCGTCATTCAGTACCAGGTTTTGTTCATTTCCTGGTGCAAAATACTGAGGATGGCTGATTGGAGCCGGTTGATATTCCGGAAGCGTAGCATTAAGATCCTTTAAAAAAGAGGCATCTATAATATCATTTTGTTTTTCCAGATAATTCGGGACCCCGTCGCTATTATAGGTTCCCATCAGGTAAAAATTGGCGGTCGTGGATTTAAAGTAAGACTGACCAAGACTTTTTAATCCTTGATTCGAAATTTTACCTCCAAGAGTTAAATTCAGAGATCCATTAACGACTTTAGCTTTCTGCATATTACAGAAGCCTATTGAAGTGGTTCCAACTGCTAAAGAATCAGTACCGGCAGCAATTTTATAATCAGAACTGAAAAGGCCATTTGAATTAGTCATTCCACTCAGGATCAACGAACCACCATTATCCGGAATATCGGTGTAAATATCAATCCTCATGTTAGATACT
>CAIYQH010000586.1 GCA_903928285.1 uncultured Bacteroidales bacterium | reverse complement strand
TGTTTTTTCACTACGCTGCCAACCGCATTACCAACCAACAAACGGTCGAACGGACTATCCTGGGCGATTCGACCGTGAAGGCTGTGACCGCAAAGCAGATCATGTTTTGGCCCGGTTCGCTGAAACCCACCCTGAAAAAAAGGGCTTGGCAATAAGAAAAACTATCATTAAATATCTCTCCTGCGCCAAAATTGTTTAATCAATGTTGCGTTATCTTTGTGACCCAATTGAAACCCAATTATGGCCACCACATATATTCAGGATAATATTTACCATGGTTTCCGGCTTAAAGAGCAACGTTTTGTCAAAGAAATTCATGCCTGCTGCCTTTGCTTTGAACACGTAAAAAGCGGAGCCCGCCTCCTAAAGATCGCATCAGAGGATACAAACAAGACCTTCAGTATCGGGTTCAAGACCTTCCCCGAATCGGATAACGGCGCCCCGCATATCATGGAGCATTCGGTACTGAACGGATCCAAATCATTTCCGGTGAAAAGTCCCTTCGACGTCCTGCTGAAGGGCTCCCTCAGCACCTTTCTCAATGCCTTTACCTCCAAGGATTATACCATGTACCCGGTGGCCAGCATGAACGACAAGGACTATTTCAACCTGATGCATGTCTACCTCGACGCCGTTTTCAACCCGCTGATCTATGACGATCCCCGGATTCTGAAACAGGAGGGCTGGCATTATGAACTAACTGCCGTTGACGAACCGGTAAATTATACAGGGGTCGTTTTCAACGAGATGAAGGGGTCGTTTTCAAACCCGCAGCGTGAACTGTGGTACCAGGTTTTCAAGCATCTCTTCCCCGGCAATGCCTACGGTTTTGAATCGGGGGGAACCCCGGTGGCCATCCCGACGCTTACGCAGGATGCTTTCCTGGCATTTCATAAAAAAAACTACCATCCCGAAAACAGTTATATCCTCCTTTACGGGAATGCCGACCTCGACCAGGAGCTGAAGTTTATCGACAATGCCTACCTTGCCCGGTTTGAAAAAACAGGGAATGTCATTACCATCGACGACCAGCCTCCCTTCGCGGCCATGAAGGAGGTCACTGCATATTACCCGCTGATGGAGGCCTCAGAAGTTGAAAACCAGACCTTCCTGACCTATAATTTTGTCGCCGGCCACAACACCGACCTGGCGCTGACCCTGGCACTGGATATCCTTTGTGAAGTCCTTGTCAACCAGGAATCGGCCCCGGTGCGCCTGGCGCTCCAGGAGGCGGGTATCGGCCAGGATGTTTCCGGCTCATCCTCCAATTTCAAACAGCATGCGGTGCAGATTGCCGCCATCAATGCCAACCCCGGCGACAAACAAAAATTCATGGAGGTGGTCACTGCAACCCTGAAAAAGGCCGTTGCGGAGGGTCTGAACAAGGAGGAGATCGAAGGGGTGATCAACAGGATCGAATTCCGGCTGCGCGAAGGCGATGATGCCCAGAAGGGGCTTACCTATTTGAACATGGCCCTCCCCGGCTGGTTTTTCGGGGATGATCCCTTCGGCGGACTTGAATATGAAACCGCCCTGACGGAGGTGAAAAAGGCGCTCAGCACCGATTACCTTGAAACGATCATCAGCCGCTATTTTCTCGACAATCCCCATTCCCTCCTGCTCAGCCTTGAACCTTTGCCAGGACTGGAAAAGGAACGCCAGGCGAAACTGGAGGCAAATCTTGCAACCTACAAGTCGGGACTCGACGAAAACGCAGTCGCCACGCTCATTTCCGAAACCGAAGCGCTCATCGGCTACCAGCAGCGGGAAGACTCCCCGGAGGCTCTTGCCTCCATCCCCATGCTGGAAATCGGCGACATTGATCCCAGTGCCGTATTTTATGGGGTGGATGAACAGAACATCTCCGGAATCCCGGTGCTTGCCCATGAAGAATTCACCAACGACGTGGTCTATGTCAACCTGTTCTTCGATCTGCGGGTGATTCCCATGGAACTGATCCCCTATGCTTCACTCCTGTCGCAACTGATCGGAACGCTGAACACGAAAAATTATTCGTTCGGCGAACTGAACAAGGCATTGAATATACATACCGGCGGGTTTTTCACCTCCCTTCGTACCTATCATCTGAAATTGGATGATAACCAGCTGATTCCAAAATTCGTCGTTACCTCGAAGGCTGTCAATTACAAGGTTGGCAAACTCTTTGAACTGGCCGAAGAGATCCTGGATTCCACGCTGTACGATGATACTGAACGACTTAAGTCGGTCCTTTTCCGTCATCATTCTCAACTCGATTCACAGGTAAAGGGCAACGGATACCATGTGGCCAGCCGACGTCTTTCTTCCTATTTCAGCAACAACGGGATGTTCAATGAACTGACAGGCGGGCTCTCCTATTACTGGTTTGTGTCGGAGCTGATGCGGAATTTTGATACGTTGGCGCCTGAAATCTGCGCCAATCTTCAAAAGGTGGCTTCAATGCTCTTCACCTGGAACAACATGACAGTGTCGTATACCGGTGAAAAGCGCGACCAGGTTGCCTTCGGGAATGGTCTGAATTTCATTGCCCGGCAACTCCCACAGGGGAAGCCTGAATACCAGGTATGGAACTTCATCCTTGCAAAGGGCAATGAAGGATTGCAGGCTGCATCCAATGTTCAGTACGTACTGAGCGGCTATAATTTCAAGAAACTGGGATATGCCTGGAATGCCAAAATGCGCGTACTCAACCAGGTGCTGTCGACCGATTGGCTTCAAACCCGCATCCGGGTTATTGGCGGAGCTTACGGAGGCTTCAGCTCTATTTCGCCGTCGGGAAATTTCACCTTTAACTCCTACCGCGACCCGAACCTGGGAAGTACCCTGGAGAACTACCAGAACACCATCGGGTACCTGGCCTCCTTCGATGCCGACCCGAAGCTGATGAGCCGCTATATCATCGGGACCATTTCGGAGATGGACTCGCCCCTCACCCCTTCGCAAAAAGGGGACCAGGCTGTCAGTATGTTCTTCTCGCGCCGCACTTTCGAAGAGATGCAACGCGACCGGGATGATGTGCTGTCAACCACACCGGAGGATATCCGTGGCTTTACGCAGCTGGTCACGGATGTGTTAAGCCAGCATGTATTGTGTGTATACGGCAATGCCGACAGACTTGCTATTGATCAGTCCCACTTTAATTCCCTCGTGAAGATTGACCGTCCTGAGAACACCGAAGGGGCTTAGAAACCTGAGAGGGTGTCATTATTTTTAATTAACCTAACTCAACATGAATATCTATTCCCTTACCGGTATCATCACCGTACAGTCAGCCCTGGTATGCTACAGCGTGGCCATTATCACCGAACAGCGCCTGCGCCTTATCCGGCCCAGGGTGCTGACCTTTCTGACCCTGGGGGTACTGCTCGATATAACGGCCACCGCCTTTATGATTGCCGGATCGAGTCACGGCGCCTTCACCCTGCATGGCATCCTGGGTTATTCGTCGCTGGCCGGCATGTTCATTGATGCAATCCTGGTCTGGCGCTACTTCAGGAAATATGGCAGCAGTGTGAAGGTACCGGGCGGGATTCACTGGTACTCGCTGGGAGCCTATATCTGGTGGATCACCGCCTATATAACCGGCGCCCTGCTGGTTGCCCTGCGGCATTGAATATTCCCCGGGCGGGCTGAAAGACTTTCGGATTCATCCTCATATCGTTTAGTTGACCGGATTCATCGAGTTTTTTTTGGTGCTGACCCTATTTCACCTATTTTTACCGGTGTTCTGCCCATTGTTAAAAATTCAAACCCGGTCCAATGAAAAACCCCATTCTCTTATTGCCGGCAGCCATCCTGCTGGCGGCGCTGATTTCCTGTAATTCGCGGAACGTGAAAAGCAGGGAACAAAGTACCGATCCCCTGGTCTCCCATATCGATTCAGCCGTTAAACCCGGCGACGACTTTTTCCTCTTTGCCAACGGGAAGTGGTTTAAGGAGCACCCGATCCCCGCCAGCGAGCAAAGTAATGGTTTATGGCAACTCATCCAGGATACGATCAACAGCCAGGTGAGGCATATCTGCGAATCGTCGGCAACCCTCGCAAACGAGCCGAAGGGGAGCAACAAGCAGAAAATCGGCGACTTCTTTTTTACCGGGATGGACAGCGTCTCCCTCAACAAGCAGGGAATTTCAGCCCTTCAATCTGATTTCGACAAAATCGACGGGGTGAAGAACCTGACCGACCTCGCGGTGGTGGCAGCCTATATCCATTCGGTTTCAGGATCGCCGCTTTATGGCTTCGACGTAAGGCAGGATGACCGCATCAGCAGCAAACACGCCATCTTTATCGGCCAGGGAGGGTTAAGCCTGCCCAACCGCGACTACTATTTCGACAAAGATCCTCGGGCAGTGATGATTCGTGGCAAATATGTTGAACATCTTGCCAGCATGTTTAAAATCATGGGATATGCCGATCCGAAGGCCAAAGAGGCCGCTACCAAGGTCATGGAGGTGGAAACCGCCCTGGCTTCCGGATCGCGTACACTGGCCGATACCCGCGATCCGCTGAAAAACTACAACAAATACCCTGTTGCAAAGCTGAAACAGATGACCCCCGATTTCGACTGGGCCCGCTTCTTCGAAAGTACCGGGTTGCAGAAGGTTGATACGGTCATTGTAGGGCAGCCCGAATTTTTAACAGCCCTCAACAAACAGCTGAAAGCCTTCCCGCTCGAGGTCTGGAAAAATTACCTGCGGTTCCACCTTGTCCGCGGACTGGCCCGTTTCCTGGATGATAAGACCTATCACGAGTCCTTCAGTTTTTATTCCACCACCCTGCGCGGAGTCCCTCAGCCAAAACCACGGTGGAAGCGGGTTGTTGAACAAACCGACGGCTCCCTGGGCGAACTGATCGGGAAGATCTATGTAGATGAATACCTCCCAAAAGGGACCAAGGAGAAACTGATGGAAATCGGGACTTCGATCAAGAGGGTCTATGCCGAAAGGATCAAATCGCTCGACTGGATGAGCGAAACCACCAAGGTGAAGGCGCTCAAAAAACTTGATGCCGTGATCATCAAAGTGGGTTACCCCGACAAATGGAAGGATATGTCGGCCATGCAGATCGGCCGCTCTTCCTATGTCGGCAATGCCATCAGTTCCAACAAATGGTGGTTCGGTTATATGATCTCCAAGTTTGGCAAGCCTGTTGACCGTACCGAATGGGACATGGAACCCCAGACCTACAATGCCTACTACAACCCTTCCAACAACGAGATCGTCGTGCCCGGCTGCAATATCATCGTTCCCGGTTTTGAACGGAAACTGGCCGATGACGCCATTCTTTATTCCGTTATCGGGGGATCGACCTTCGGCCACGAAATTACCCATGGCTTTGATGACCAGGGTTGCAAATATGACGAAAAGGGCAACCTGTTCAACTGGTGGACCATCGGCGACAGCGTCAGGTTCTTTGCCAGGACCAAAATGATCGTGCGCCAGTTCAACAACTTTATTGCCGTCGATACATTGCATGTCAAAGGCGACCAGACCCAGGGCGAAAACATTGCCGACCTTGGCGGCATCGTGATGGGCTACGAAGCCTTTAAAAAAACGAACCAGTATAAAAACAGGGAGATCATTGCCGGCCTGGATCCCGATCAACGGTTCTTTCTGGGATATGCACTGGCCTGGATGATCAACGACCGTCCCGAAGGAATTGCAAACCAGGTGCGCAGCGACGTCCACTCTCCCGCCAAATTCCGCGTGCTCGGTCCATTGGCGAATATGCCCGGATTCTTCAAAACCTTTGGCATTAAAAAAGGGGATGCCATGTGGAAGCCCGACAGTCTGATGGTTAAGATCTGGTAGTACCCGAACATCAATCTACCCGTTGAACTCCTCCTCCGAATAAACGGCTGTGGCCAGGTCGCGCAGGTTGTAGCGGGAGGCCATGGTTTGCCCGTAGGCCCCTGCCGACCTGATGGCAAGCAGGTCATGCCGGCTGGTTTCGGGCAGCGAAACCGCCTTGCCGAAGCAATCGGATGATTCGCAGACAGGCCCCACCACATCATATTTTTCTATCTTGCCGGAGGAGGTAAGGTTCTCAATTTTATGATAACTCTGGTAAAGTGCCGGGCGTATCAGGTCGTTCATCCCGGCATCGACAATGGCAAACCGGGTACTGATCCCCTTTTTCACAAATAAAACCCGGGTGATCAGACTGCCGCATTGCCCGACCAGCGCCCTTCCCGGCTCAAAATGAAGCTGCTGGTTGCCCTGCAGTTCGATAAACTTCTTGAAAACATTGAAATAGGAGGCAAAACCGGGAATGGGGTTCTTCCCGGGCTCATGGTAATCGATTCCCAATCCGCCGCCGACATTGAGAATTTGAGGAAAAACCTGGTTCGATATAAACCAGTTGTTGATATCATTTACCCGATGGCAAAGGCTTTTAAACACATCCAGGTCGGTGATCTGCGAGCCAATATGGAAATGGAGCCCCTTCAGGTGAAGATGATCCAACGTTTTCAGCGTTTCCAGCACATGGTCGAATTCCCACGGAAGGATCCCGAATTTGTTCTCCTCGAGCCCGGTGGTGATGTACCGGTGGGTACGGGCATCCACGTTGGGGATGATCCGCAGGGAGATATCCGCCTTAAGCCTCATCCCTGACGCAAGTTCATTGATGACCACCATCTCCTGGATTGATTCGACGTTCAGGCTTTGGATGCCCAGGACCAGGGCTAGCCTGATCTCATCATCCGATTTCCCGACCCCCGAGAACATGATCTGCTTCGGGTTAAACCCATTGGCTGTGGCCGCCGTGATCTCGTTGCCGCTAACACAGTCGGCGCCATATCCTGCGGCGCTGATAAGGGAAAGGATGATGGGATTAGCGTTGGCCTTGAGTGCATAATGAAGCAGGTACCCATTTTTCCCGGCCTCCTGCGAGCAGGCCGACAGGGTATCCCTGAGCAGGTCAAGGTCATAATAGTAAAATGGCGTTGGTATTGAACGGAACTTAGCGGTGATTTCTTCGTTGAACATCTTTGGAATTAATGGGAATCAATGGGTGAAGAGATGGGAACTAAGTGCATTGAGCGCCTGGCTTTTAAAGGTCGACGGGACGAGGATCGAGATGTTGTTCTCGCTGCCGCCGGAGGAGATCATCCGCACGGGGATCTCTCCCAGCGCTTTGATAAGCCCGGCAGCAGTGGTGGTTTCAGATGCAATCCCCTCCCCGACCGCGCATATGATGGTCTGGTCGTGGTCAACTTCCACGGTACCGTAATGGTGCAGGTCATCCACGATCTGTGCGAGATTGGTGAGGTCGTCGATGGTAAGCGACACGCTGATCTCCGAAGTGGTGATCATGTCGATGGGGGTCTTGTAAAGTTCGAAGATCTCGAAGACCTTGCGCATGAAGCCATAGGCAAGAAGCATTCTCCCTGATTTGATCCTCAGCGCCGTAATGCCATCCTTTGCCGCGATAGCCTTCACCCCTTTCCCCGATGACCGTTCCGAGATGGTCGTTCCCCCTGCGCCGGGATCCATCGTGTTTTTGATGATTACCGGGATTCCGGCGATCTTGGCGGGAAGGATGGTGGAGGGATGCAGGATCTTTGCCCCGAAATAGGCAAGTTCGGCCGCTTCGTCAAAGGAGAGGGCGGCAATGGCATGCGTATTCTCCACATACCGGGGATCGTTGTCATGAAACCCATCGATGTCGGTCCAGATCACCACTTCGGAGGCATTCAGCGCGACGCCGATCAGCGAGGCCGAGTAATCGCTTCCTCCCCGGCGGAGGTTGTCAACCTCGCCATAGGCATTCCTGCAGATAAATCCCTGGGTGACAAATAACAGGTTACCGGAGTATCGCTCCATCTCCCTGAGGAGGTTCTCCCGGATATAATACTGGTCGGGCTCCTGTTCACGGTCGATACGCATGAAATTCAGCGCCGGCAACAGTACCGATTGAATCCCGATCTCCTCCAGGTGGAACTGAAACAGGGCTGACGAGATCAACTCCCCCTGGGCAAGTAGGCATTTAACCTCGTAGGCCGTGAATAGGTCCTGCATGAAGGAACGCAAGTAATTAAAATGGTTGAGGATCATCTCTCTCCCCTTCTCCCTGATTTGTGCCGTTTCAAACAACGACTGAACGACGGTTTCATAACGAAGTTCCAGGGAATGAATCTTTTCCTGTGCCGCATCCGGATTCCCGGTTGCCAGCAGGTCGGCGATTTCCACCAGACTGTTGGTGGTGCCCGACATGGCTGAAAGCACCACTACAACCGGTTCGCCGGTACCGGTGACCAACTGCGTAACCGACCTGATCCTGTCCGGGGTCCCTACGGAGGTTCCCCCAAATTTCATGATTCTCATCAGAAGATGAATTTAAACTAAATAAAGATTGTGCAAAGTTACGAATCGGGGCGTTATCTATTGTGCCTAATGTGGTGAAAAAGGAATTTAGCCCCAATCTTCCTATATTTGCCTCACATTCTATCCCTTTCCCTATGAAAAAGATCCTGATTTCAGCCATCTTCCTGCTGACCCTCATGATATCAGCAAACTCCCAGGAAAAAGCCTCCCGTACCTTCTCTGGCCTCACCTCCTCACACATGTACGTCGACTCACGCCCCTGGACACGCTGGTGGTGGTTCGCCTCGGTGATCGACAAGCCCTCTGTTGCCGACAATCTCGGATGGCTCAGGGACAATGGGTTTGGCGGGGTTGAAATAGCCTGGGTTTACCCGCTGAACCGGATGAAAAAGGACACCGTTCATTACACTCCCCGCCAGGAATGGCTTAGCCCGGAGTGGAGCGGCATGGTGGTCTATGCCAAACATTGTGCCGACAGCCTGGGGCTCGGGTGCGACTTTACCTTTGGCTCCCTCTGGCCCTTCGGCGATACGAAGGTGCCGTTTGATGAAGCCACCATGAACATGACCGATCCCTCGTGGCGGCAGGATATCGCTGCCTCATGGGATTATCCTAAAAAGGGATATGTGATCGATCACCTCAGCAGGAAGTCCTTTTTCCATTATGCGGAAAGAACCGGCAATGCCCTCAAACCGGCGTTGAAGGGCTCCCTTTCAGGACTGTTTTGCGACTCGTGGGAGGTGGAAACTAAATTTCTTTCCACCCCTGGCTTTCCGGAGAAATTTGAAAACCGGTATCAGTATCCGCTCACCTCCTACCGCGACAGTCTTTACTCAAATAATGAGCCCTACCGGAGTGTCCGTTACGATTATATGAAACTCATTTCAGAGTATGTGATCAATGAGTTTTACAAACCCTTTACCCAAAAAAGCCACGAGTTGGGGGCCTATTCGCGGGCGCAATGCGCAGGGGCCCCCTGCGACATCATTTCATCGTACGCCGCCGTGGATATTCCCGAAACGGAGGCATTGCTGTATGAACCCGCCTATGCCAACATCGTCGCATCGGCCGCCGGGCTGACAGGCAAAAAAGTGGTGAGTTCTGAAACCTTTACCTGTCTCTACGGCTGGCCCAGGATCCATCATTCAGAGGAGCAGACGGCCGACCTGAAACTGTTGGCCGACGCACTCTTTGCCAATGGCGTGAACCAGATTATCTGGCATGGCAAACCCTTTAACCCTGCCGGCGTGGATACGGTGAAATTCTACGCCTCCGTCCACGTTGGCAAAAGCGGCAACCTGGCTAAGGAAATCCCTGATTTCAACCGGTACATGGAGAAGGTCTCCTCCTATATGAAGATGGGCGTGGCCTTCTCGGAAGTGGCCGTTTACCTGCCCACCGAGGATAAATGGATTGCAGGCGAACTTCCCGTGGATAAACAGTTCATCTGGGCCTGGGGCGAATACGAACACCGCTATACCTACCTTCCCGATGAACTAAAAGCCTATCGTCCACTCTGGATTAACGGGGATTTTCTTAATAAAGCTGTGTATAAAAACGGCCGCCTGCAGGTTGGCGATTTTTCCTTTTCATTGCTTTATGTGGATGTGAAATACATGGATGTCATGGTGCTGGAACGGGTCGCTGAACTTGCCGCCCAAGGGCTCCCGGTATGCCTGAAACAAATTCCGGCAGAACCGGGGTTCCACAAATCAGCCGAAAAATATCAAAAGCTGGTTGAAAAACTGCAACAAGGCCCCCATGTCCGGTCGTCCATCTCCGGATTTGGAAACATCAGCCCGCTGGTGACCGGGACGGAGAAATTTGATTTCTGGTGCAGGCAGTCTGAGGATGGATTGTATTTCTTTTTTGCCAATCCCCGGTCACAGCACCTCACCTTTCCACTGGAATATGGCCAGTCGCTGAATGATAAAACCGACCGCTATAGCATAGAGATCAATTTCCGTGGCAAAGCCATTCCGGTTTTCCTGAAATTCGCACCGTACCAGTCATTGTTACTGAAACTCGACAACCAGGATAATGTGTCTATGATCGATATCACCTTCACGTCTAAAATACCAAAGTATAAAGTCAGGGTGAAAAACGGGAAGGAGAAGTGGGAAGTTGAGCCCAAAAAGAAATAAGCTTTTCCTGCAGCCTTACTTTTTGATGGCACTCCTGATCCAGTTGAAGGCCTTCAGCACATCCCTGACCTCCGATGCGCTCCCGCACTGGAAAACCTGTTCGTCCAGTTTGTCGTACGAGCCAGGAGCATCATATTTGCTGATGCCGTCATTACCCTCAACCAAAACTCCCATGGTGGAATTGTTATTGATCACAAAGGGGAACCATTCCGACCTGCTTTTTGTATTCAGGGCATTGGTCATCTTCACCTCGCTGATGTTAAACCGGTAGATCTCCTCCGGTGCGTTCATGGTCAGATTCCCACTATGATCGATGTCAAGAATGATGGAATACAACAGCCGTGCATTGATAAAATCGATGGCCTCCTCAAGGGTTGAATAGGTGGCGACCCTCGCCGCCGTCAAATTCTTAAGCCCCGGGATCTTTGCGGGATCGAGGTTGGCATAGGTGCTTTTAAGGTAATAAAGCACCGTGATAGCCTTATAGGCCTTCACCCGGTTTAGGGTCTGAAACGATTTCCGCGTGATCATCTCCCTGTCGCCGTTGCTCTTCCTGGAGCTAATGCAGAAATCCCCGTAGATCCTCACTTTCGAGCCATCGCTCGCATCGTTGTATCCAAATTCCGCCTTTGCCAGGTTAACCTGGAAAGTTTCATCCGGACTGTTGATCGTCATCAACCCCGCTTCATCAACCCCGGTGATCACCGAGTAGGTGAGGTTTTCATTGATGAAATCAATGGCTTCCGCAACTGTTTTCGTGTTGAAGGTCGAATCGTTTGTCTTCAGCGCTTTCCCCCCTGCATGTGTCGCACTCTGATCCCCTGCATATTTCTTTTTTAAAAACCTGAAGGCATCGATCACCCGCATGGCATCATTTTCCGATTCACACAAAAACGACTGGCGACTGGTTTTCTCCGTCAGTATCTTGTGCTCATAACGCTCAATGCAATTATCACCGGCAACCCTGACCCTGTCGTCATTATTGCCACCGTTGTAATTAAAGGTGACATGGTGCAGGTTGAATTTAATCTTTTCGCCGGGAGTACTCATGGTCACCGTTCCATCGGGATCAATCTTCTGCAAAATGGAATGGGAAAGATGATCGTTGATAAAATCCCTTGCTTCATCAATGGTCGTGTACTGGGCGAAACTGCTGAAGGCCATGAACAGCAAGAATAAGATGCCCGGAAATTTAAAATTGAATCTCATTGTTTTCATGGTTGGAGTGGTTAAAATTTTGATTTATTAAGCGTCCGTTTTATATTTTGTCATTTTTCATTGGAATCTTGTTCCTTAATCAAGGCGATTAATTTAACCACAATGAAAACAATGACTTACACAATGAACAATGATCTTTGCGTACATTGGGCTCTTTTTTTTGTGTCAGGGTGGTTAATGTTTAATTGGTTTCCGAAAATAAATATTTTCCAAAAGAAGATAAGACGTAGCAAAATAAGGAATGTTACAGTTGATTTGACAGTACCCTTTCATTCAGCCGCAGGTTCCTGTGTTAAGATTAAATTATGTTAGCGGTGAAATTCTGAAGATGAAATTGCCGGAAACAGTACCTTTATAGCCGGGATAATCGTTAAATCCTGCCTGCGTATAAAATAGCAGGATATTGCGGTAACCCTTGAATTACACTAATCTAAACTAAAAAACATACAGCAATGGCAATAGAACCGGGAACAAAAGAAAATCCGTGGATGCTGAAGACCCCGCCTCTCTCTTCAGGATTCACCATGTATAAAGATACCAGGGACGGCAGGGAAATTCTGGTATGCACCGTGGGAAAAACCATTTTGCACTACGATTACCGCTGCCTGGAAGATCTGCAATCGATGCTGAAGAAACATGGCGACTGGATGGAACTTGGAAGCGCCGACGAACAGAAACCTGCCAAAGAGGGCACGGTGGAGGCATGGGGGCGATCGGAAAGCAACCCTGTTGGGGGCTGGTATGGCCTTAAGAAAGGACTACGCGGCAGGTTCGGGATGTATATTCCGCCGTTAATGGAAGCCCTTGGTCTTGCTGAGCTTACGCACGATCCGAAGGGGAATAGGATGAGAGCCCGGTAGTTTCGTTAACAGAAACTGCGGTTGTCATGGTACCCCCTTCATGACTTAAGATTGTCCATGCTGACGTTTTCGGCAGATCATTAGACAGATGAGCCTTAAAAGGACTGGATGCTCTTATTTTCAATGGTCTTCAGGTCTCTCAATGGGCCGGCCGGCAAATAAGCTTTAGTTTCAACATGATTCCCAGCCGGCATTCTCTTGCCGGCTGGTGGGATCATGAACAGTAAAGTCCGCTGCAGGATTCCGTGAAATCCCCGTCGGGAATGCTGTGTTAACGGAGCCTATTTTACGATGATCTTTTCGCTGGCAACTGCATTGTTACCTTTGAATATCAACAGGTAAACACCCTTTTCAAAGGTCGAAAGATCAAGTTGCATTTCATCGGATCCGATTTTCTGTTGCATGACCACAGTCCCCCGGGCATTGATGATCTGAACCGAACCATCCCGTGTGTCAAGGCTGCCGAAGTTTATCCGGATCAGTCCTGTTGCAGGGTTTGGATAGACTGTTAACCCGGGTTTATCCAGTTCCCCGATTCCTACCGGTGCCAATTGCACCACCTGGACAACCACCGGGGCTATCCCGGCTGCGCTCACGGTAATATTGGCCGTGCGGTTTTGGGCCGCCACATTTTGCTGGTATGTGGCAACCAGGGTTCCATTGCCCGACCCCGAAGGCGTCGGGACACACCAGGATGCATCGCTTGTGGCTGTCCAGGTCAAATTGGCCGTTACGGTGAAACCGGCAGTACCCGGCTGGCAGGTAACATTCTGAACAGGAGGCGTTACCGCCAGTATGGGTGCGGCACCATCCTGTGTGACGGTGACTGTCACGGGGCTCAACCCGGCGACGGTCACCGTAATGGTTGCCACGCGGGGAGCCACATCGGGGTTTAAGGTATAGTTAGCTGTGATGGTGCCATTCCCTGAACCTGCGTTTGTGACAATGCACCATGGCTGGTTGCTGGCCGAAGTCCAGGAGGAGTTTGAAGTAACAGTGAAACTGGTGGTGCCGGCTGGCGCGGTCACATTCTGGTTGGGGGGGCTTACGGAAAGAGATGGCGCCTGAATCCCTTGTGTCACGGTCACCACCACGGGTGCGATCCCTGGTATCGTAACGGTGACATTGGCGATGCGCTGGGAGGTGGTGGTGTTTGCCAGGTAATTTGCTGTAATGGTGCCGTTCCCGGTACCTGCCGGTGTGACGGTGCACCAGGTTTGATCCGAAACCGCTGTCCAGGCTGCGCTGGTAGTAACGGTGAACTGGGTACTTCCTGCCGGCGAGGTCACATTCTGGTTCGGCGGGCTTACTGCAAGGGTGGGTGCAGAGGCGCTTTGGGTAACGGTAACAGTGACCGGCGAAATCCCGGCTACAGTCACGGTAACATTGGCTATACGCTGTGAGGCAGTGCTATTTTGCGTGTAATTCGCGGAAATTGTGCCGTTCCCGGTACCCGCGGGAGTAACCGTACACCAGGTCTGATCCGAAACCGCGGTCCATGCAACGGTTGTAGAAACAGTGAATTGCGTGCTCCCTGCGGGCGGGGTCACATTCTGATTGGGGGGCGTAACGGCAAGTGTCGGTAAACCTCCGGTCTGGTAAATTGAAATATCATCCAGATATACATTGGCTGCGCCGGAGCTGTTGTCGGTCCGGTGGCGGAACCTGAAAAAGCAGTTGTTCCCGGCAAATGCGTTCAGGCTGTGTATTCGCTGGATATAGGCGGCATTTCCTGTTGCAGGTGCGAGGGTATCGACCTTTACCCAGGTTTGCCCGCCATTCCCGGTTACCTCGAAATAGGTCGTATCATGGATGGCGATTTTGTTTGCAGTGGTGTTCCGCCAGTAAAAGGAGATGGTGTAGCTGGCGGGAAGCAGCACTTTGGGCGACCTGAGAATAGCTTCATTACCTGCTGTGTACCACGAAGATTTTGCACACAGCTGCCCGCTGTGTTGCTGCGCATTATACTGGTACCAGGAAACATCGGGCGTGATGACCCAGGCGCTTTGCACCGGGTAGGTATTGAAAACGGTTGAATCTTCAAATCCCTGGTAATAGGGAAACTGGTCAATGACCACCTCTGTTTTGAATTTCCACACTGGTGATGATTCCTGCTGCGTGGCGTTTTTGGCGATGACCTTCCAGTAATGCCAGGTTGAATCGGCCAGCAATGTGGGTGGAGTATAGCTGTAGGTGCCTGCCCCGGCGACCGGTGCATTGCTGACCACGAGGGAGAGGTTTAGCGGGTCGGTACCTAACCAGAGGTCGTAACTGGTGGTGTTCGCCCCCAACTGCCATGAAAGAGAGGTGCTTACAGAAACCACGGTGGCATTATCGGCGGGAACCGGGTTGGTCGGCGTTACCGGGCCGGTGCCGTTATAGTAGAACCGCATGTTGGTCAGCGAACTGGGATAGGGATTCAGGTAACCAGTCTGGCTGGGAAGCGGGAAATTCTGATCATTACCACAATTCTTGTTATTGTTGATGGAGGAACTTGTAGAGTTGAAGTTAGGACCGTATGAGGTTCCCCAGCGGTTTTCCCAGTGAATGGAAATATTTTGCACCCCATCATAAGGGATCGGAGAAAGCAGCGTGATCTCATTCCACCCTGTCACAAAGGTAAGGTTGCCCTGGAAGACAAGCGTATATCCATTATTCAGCGGATCCTCGTAATTTGCGCTGGCATAAACGGTATTGGGGGTGAGTTTGAAATAGATCTTCTGGTTCGTCACGGTCTTTGGGCCGTTGGTACAGTTCAGGGCGATCTTGATGATGCTCTTGGCGGATCCGAGATCGGCATGGTTGTATATCAGCGAACTCCATGAGTAATTCCAGCTTGAGTAAACCGGCATGGTGTTCGAAACAGTGCCGCTGCCTATTTCCACATAATTCTGAGATTTTACCTGCAGGGCGAGAACGGTCAGCAATATTAGGAGATACATTCGGGAGAAGAAAATTTTTGTCATCTTGGAAGAATTTAGAATATAGGTTTAAGCTGCAAAAGTCACCAATTAATGAACAGCACATCCTGCCGACAGGTTCAGATTCCTGAATTCGCACCTGTACCGGTCCTTTTTCCCGGTTGCGGAACGGAGTTATGATAAACTCCTTTTTCTATGCAGTTTCATCCAACGGAGATGAATTGCGTAACTTTGCATCAAAGGAAACCGCTATGGATTCATTCATCACCTTATTATACGCACTACCGGTATATCAATGCCTGGTGCTTGCCATGCTGCTCTTTATGGCAAGGGCTGATTCAGGCGGATCATCCAGGGTCATTTTCGGGTTGTTTAACCTGTTGCTTTCCATCTATTTTGCCTTCAACCTGCTTTACCGGTTTAAGTCCTTCCATGCCATCTCATTCCTTTATTACCCAATCCTCCCTGTCATCCTAAGCTTCATCCCCACATTCTATCTGTATATCCTGTCAGTCACCCGTCACAACTTCCGGTTCACTGCCAGGCTTGCCCTCCATTTCCTCCCGGCCGTCGTGATCCTCCTGCTGAACACTCCTTTCCTTTTCCTGCCATCCGTCCAAAAAACCGAATACCTCTCCTTTTCCTTCGGTTCCCGGCCTGCAGGAGGGTTGCTCATCTACCTCTTCATCATTTATATTGCCGCCATTTACGCGGTCATCAATATTCAGCTGGTGTTTTACCTGGTCCTGACGATCAGGCAGTACCGAAGGCACCTCGAATTTATCGAAAACCATTATTCTTCCACTGAACAAATTGATACCGCCTGGACCAGGTCGGTGATGATCTCGTTCCTGGCTTTTTTCATTATCAACAATTTGCTCTATGTGATCGGGTTCAGGCAGCACTATGTGGCCGGTATCCTTTATCCCGTTTCAATGCTGGGGATCACCCTGTTTGCCGGTATGCGCGGTTTGAACCAGAAAGAAATTGCCGTCGGCGCCCCGGCAGCAAATGACGGAATGCTGACCGTGCCCGGCGATGAGGCCGGATCATTGCCGGTTGACATACCCTCCGACCCTGATTTACCTGTAAACCTGACGATCAAATACCTGGGTTCCACCATGACCGATGATCAGAAAAGGGTGCTGGCTGAAAAGCTGGAAACGCTCATGCAGGACGAGAAGGTCTTTACCCAAAGTAACCTGACCATCGACCATCTTGCCCAACGGCTTGAAACGAACAGTAAATACATCTCCCAGATCATCAACGAGTTTTACCTGCAGAATTACTATCATTACATAAACTCGTACAGGGTAAACGAAGCCAAGTTGCTCCTGACCAACCCGGCCAACGATAAATATTCAATCCTGGGGATATCCATCATGGCCGGCTTCGCGTCAAAATCAACTTTTAATACTGCCTTCCGGAAATTCACAGGGATAACGCCAAGTGAATTCAGGGACCAGCGTGACATTAAGATGCACCCCGGTCAGGAAAGGAGATGATCTTTCCGGCATTTCATTCTTACAATAATACCGATCGTAAGGATGAGAAAATACGGATCTGACAAACACGATGCTGACAATCAGAATACGGAGTTTAGTAATTTACATTATTCAGATATGGTATTCATTTTCCGCTCTCTATCGTTTAACGTCCAATAAAGGGATCGGTTGATTTATTTTAAACGAGGCAGGCAGTATCTGATTTTTTGAAAACGGCTATTTTTTCATTGCAACGTTGAATCCAATAAAAAACGGCGTACATTTCCATTCTGAATTGTCAAAGCCGCCAATTCTGTTCTCCCTCCCTCTATGCATCTAATCCTGGACCATTTAAGGATAAAACACCATTAATTTTTTACCCCAGCCAGGAACTTTTTGTACGCAGACGAAATTGGACAGGACTCAACGTGAAACATTACCAGACTTGGAATATCCTAAATATACTCTTATAACACACTAAATAACAAACTGTTACACTAAACTCTCTGTCATGAAAACAAAAGCCGGATCCCATATCAGCTCATTGGTCATCATGAGTTTATTATTTTTGTTAAACACCAGCTGCCGGAAGAGTGACAGCAACACCACTCCGGTCGTAGCGTGGTCAACTCAAAAATCTTTTAGCCTTAATGCCACATTTAAAAGCATTTGAAAATGGCGGTAACGTGAAGAAGAATGATGTATTATTGACAGTTTGTAAGCGGTAATTACAAATGCAGATTTTCGGCAAATAAGAATGCAAGTAAATCTGCATCGTTAATTTCCGATTTGCAAAGAAACAAAATATTAAAGAACGTTATTTTCAAAGATCGTTTTTCTGTTTTCCAGCCGGTACGATTTCCCGGATAATTTCACAACTTCGCACTTAAAAAGCAACCGGTCCAGGATTGCTGCGGCCAGGACTTCATCGTCAAGAACCTTCACCCAGTCATCGGGACTTTTGTTTGTAGTGACGATAATAGAGGCATTCTGGTGCAGATGATCGATGAGATTGAACAGGGATACTGATTGTTTGCGTTCGATGGGGAACATCATAATATCATCAATCACCAACAGATGAGCATTGAGCAAGATCAGATATTCACGGGCTGCCGATTTGGTAATATCTTTCATTTTAAGCAGATGGATCAGCTGTTCCATGGTTCTGAAGCAGGCTTTGTACCCTTTGAGCAAGGCTTCGTAACAAAGACCGGCAGCGATGAATGTTTTCCCTGTTCCGCTGGGGCCAATCAGGATGATGTTAAAATTTTGTTCAAGCCAGATACATTCCCGCAGTTGGGTTAATTGTTGCCGGGATATCCC
>CAIYQH010000585.1 GCA_903928285.1 uncultured Bacteroidales bacterium | reverse complement strand
TGCTGTATATGTTGGCAAGGTGCAGGGTTGTGATATCAGATGCCGGGTTCGGGTAGAAATAAAAACCCT
This sequence comes from uncultured Bacteroidales bacterium, assembly GCA_903928285.1. Taxonomy (GTDB): domain Bacteria; phylum Bacteroidota; class Bacteroidia; order Bacteroidales; family FEN-979; genus CAIVAT01. Next base: position 3,962 of record CAIYQH010000585.1, on the reverse strand, counting down.
TTCCGGCAGTATGGCTTTCGATCCCGGCAAAATTTCCATTCTCATCTGTTTTGATCAGCAACCCATGATGGCTGGAAGTCGCAGTTTCCTGGACCTCGCCGCAAATGATGTAACCACCATCATAGGTCAGGTCTGCGGAAAGTCCATAGACATTCTTATAATTGCCGATCTTCTTCTGCCAGGATATCGCCCCCGTCCCTGAATATTTCGTGAGATATACGTTGCTGGAATCGGAGGTATTGCTGTAACTCCCGCAGGCTATGGACCCGCCGTCGCCTGTTGACCTGATGCTGTTAAAATACTGGCTTCGCAGAGCCGTCTGGACGCTGGTCCACACCGTATCGCCGGAGCCATTCAGCCGCATCACCATGGTATTGCCGTCGGTGTTGTGTTCAATCCCGCACACATAGATATCACCGTTCAGGATGGTATCGGCCGAATAGATGGCTGCTCCCATAAACCAGGAATATGACCGGCACCAGGTGGAGTCTCCGTCTGGCCCTGCTTTGAAGACAAAAGGGATGCTGTAGCCATAGTTGCTCATAATCTCACCTGCCGCGACGTAACCGATTCCCGGTATCTCCATGACCGTCCAGCTCCTGCACCCTGAGAAAGGTCCGGAAACGTGGTAGGTTTTGTCCCATGAAAGATCCCCTCCCGATCCGGCAAGTGCAAGGTGTATGACAGGACCCGTTGCATTCTGGCCTGTCACAATATAGTTCCAGGATGATGTTATGGCAACTGAAAGGCCAATTCCTGAAAACAGCTCCTTTTCCCATAGAGAATCCCCGGATGAGGAGACATGCAGAAGGCCGGCCTTGCCGTTGCGGTTGGTAATGAAGGTAAAACCGTGGTCAACTGCCTGGACCAGCGCGCGGTCGCCAAGGTCACCTCCGGTCCCCCGGAATGTCTTGGACCATAAGGTGTCGCCCATGTTGTTGGTTTTTACCAGCCACCGGTCGTAACCCGGCGAGGCGCCGAAGTTGCCCAAAAAGGCATAACCTCCGTCAAAGGTACGGATCACCGACCAGCCGGTTTCGGTTGATCCTTTTGTAATGATTTTTTCGAAGGTAATTTGGGTATTTGCCGTCAACTGGGGCAGCAGGGCGATGATGATCAGCATGTAGTTTTTCATTGAGTTCTTTTTAGTATTGCAAATAATACGAAGGATTTAAATTTGTCTTTACACAGCTGATTTTGTGTATTTTACCTTGATGGGTTATTGCTTCATAAACTTTCCTACCTGAAACGACTTCTCACCTGAAAGCCGGACAAAATAGACGCCACTGGGCAATGAACTTATGTCAAGTTGGGTTTTGCATACAGTCAGTGTGCGAGTCATGGTTACCTTGCCTAATGCATCAACAACCTCAAGTAGTTGGCCTGTTTCTTCAACTGGCAGATCAATCGTAATTCGATCCATTGCGGGGTTCGGAAAAACCGAGAATCCAAATTTTGAATGATCCTGAACGGACGATATCAGTGAAGGATCCAGGAAAATATGCACATATTGCGTCCCGACAGAACTCACGACGTACATCGAGTCTTGCAACAGACCTGTCTGGGGCTTGTCAAGAATAACTGTCCAGTAATGGATCGTGAAATCTATGCTCTGGCCGGGATAAATGTAATGCGGCGTAGAAACTGACATCGAAAACACCTTCCAGCCCCAGGGTCTGTATCCGGGAGTGTTTTCACTTTGTACCTGCAATAAATTAATTGGCTGGTTAGTGTTATTTGAGACCACAACTGCTGCCACTCCCGGATTGCCAGGGATGAAGAACACTGAATCAGGCGAAATTGTCAAATCTGTCGATGCAGATTGGCTGTATAGGAATAAAGGCATTATTCCAATTACAATGATTGTTAAAAATGTTTTCATATGCTGAATATTAAGGGTTAAAACGGTTCATCCATAAGTAATAATTCAATTTGAGAGTTAAGCAGATAATACCCTGGTTTCGTCTGAAAACAGAGGTTATATAACAAAAATAATGTATTTATTAGCAGGTTGTTCCGAATGAATTATTTCAGGAACGGGAAAGTAAATAAACCGTCTGGCAAATGGAGGAAAATTCTCATTAACTAACACGTTTTCAAAAGAAAAAGAAAACAATCAGCATGTTGCTTTTGGCATCCATACTTAGACTGAATCCATGGTAAGCAATGCTTTGACAAGTTCGATGTTTGTGGATACTTTGAACTTCTTGCGGATTCGGCGGAGCGCCTTGTCTATGGTTGAAGCGTGAAGGTCCAGCTTTTCTGCAATGGCTAATGATGGATGACCATCCAACAGGAGCGCAACCACTTGTTGTTCCTCCTCTGACAGTTTATACCGGGCATCACGGTATCCGTCGATCACCTTTTTAAACTCGTTTTCAGGCCGGTAATTCGGGAAACACCGGCTGCCTGCCATGACTTGTTCGAGGATTGTCCGGATTTCGGTTTTACCGGCATCCTTGTCGATATAACCGTTTGCCCCGGCCTTATACATCCTGCGTTGCCAGAAGGTGGTACGGTCGCCCGTATAGATCACGATCGGATGGTTTGGAAATGCCGCACGCAGAAGAGAGAAATTGTTCAACGGATCACCCGATGGGAACCACAGATCAAGCAGGATTATGTCAAAGGGGGTGTTGCCGGCTTCTTCAAGAGCCTGCCTGACGGAATTTGCCTCCCCGACAACCGTAACGGTATCTCTTGTCGACCTGAAGATCGTACGGAACCCCGATCTGGTTACCTGGTGATCGTCGATATAATACAGTCGTATCGCGTGATTTCCTGCCATTCTGTTTTTGGTAATGGATCAATTTTCTATAGAGGGATAATAAACTCCCATTTGGTGCCTGCTCCCGGCTGCGATTCAAGTTTACATTTGCCGTCCATCAGCCGGATACGTTCCCGGATACTCTGAAATCCTAGACTTTTAGCGCCGGTTGATTCCACAACAAACCCTGGTCCGTCATCTTCATACATCAGCACAAGATTTTGGTCAGCGATGGAAACCATAATACCGACGTTTGAGGCCGCCGCGTGTTTCGATGCGTTTGTAAGCAATTCCTGGACAATGCGAACCAGGTGGAGCAGTTGATTATCAGCCAATTTCGGAAATGATGCCGGGATAAAATACTTTACCTTGATTCCGGTGACCAGTGAAAAATCTTTAACCAGATCGGCCAGCAAATCGGGGAATTGTTCGTCCTGAACATGAATGGGATTCAAATGGTGAGAAAACCTCCGGATACTGGTCCGTAGTTCGGAGATCTTTGCGGATATATCTTCTTTCTCCTTTGGATCGGTGAAATGATAGCCGGTGATAAATTGATCAATGGTTCTAACCAGGTATCCTGTGTGGTCGTGCAATTCAAAACCCAATCTGCGTTTTTCCATCTCTTCAAGTTCAATGATCTTTAAAGCAGCATTCACCTGGTCACGGGCACGAATCAAACGCGAACGCTGTTTCAGCCATAGCAGCAAAAAGGTCAGTGAGGCGATCGTAATAAAAAATGCAAACAGGAGGACCTTTAAAAAGCGGTTTTCGCTTTGTTTTAAATTCAGGTCAATCTCCTGATCCCTGATCATCATATCCTTTGCCCGCAGATCAAGCATGGACGATAATAATTTGACTTGCAAACCTGATCGCCGGCTGTCGGCCAATACCCTGCTGCCGTAAGCTTTTTTCTGGTAATCCAGCGCTTTGGCTGTTTGGTTGCCGGCAATCAGCACATCTGCATACGAATCGTACAAGGTGGCGAGCCAGTCGATATCACCACTCGTAACAGCCAATGGAATCGCACTCTCGATGCACCATTCGGCTTTTGAAATCATTGTTGTCCGGTAAAACCGGAATTGGTTAATATTTTCGATTAAACTCCTTGATAATCAGCATTAGCATATTCATTTTCTAAAAGTAAGCCCCTTCTTTATGCAGAAAGAGAGACTGCTTTTTCACCGTATTTTCT
>CAIYQH010000584.1 GCA_903928285.1 uncultured Bacteroidales bacterium | reverse complement strand
CGGATCTGGTGGGTTCGGCCTGTCTCAAGCTTGCATGAAACAAGGGTTACATAGCCGAAACGTTCGAGAACCTTGTAATGTGTCACCGCATGCCGGCCCTTTTCCGGGTCATCATAAACCGACTGGACCAGCCTGTTGCGGATATCCCTTCCGATATTGGCGTCGATGGTGCCTTCATCGCCCGACAGGTTCCCCCATACCAGCGCTACATAAGAGCGGTCGATGGTGTGATCAAAAAACTGCTTTGCTATTTTTGTCTGGGCCAGCTCGTTTTTGGCAATGAGCATGATGCCGCTGGTGTCCTTGTCGATACGGTGCACCAGGTAGGGCTTTGCCTCCGGCTCGCCGGGATTGGCCTGCTGCATGTGGTACAGCAGCGCATTCTGCAGGGTTCCGGTGAAGTTTCCATGGCCGGGATGTACCACCATGCCGGGTGTTTTGTTCACTACGATGATATCGTCATCCTCGAAGACGATTAAAACCGGTATGTTTTCTGGGTAAATCTCGGTGTCGCGGGGTGGATAGGCAAGAACAATGGAAATAACGTCGAGCGGTTTGACTTTGTAGTTGGGCTTGATCACAATGCCGTTCACCAGGATGTTCCCCGCATGGGCTGAATTCTGAATACGGTTGCGTGAGGCGTTTTCAATCCTCGCCATCAGGTACTTGTCAATCCGGAGTTGTCCCTGCTTTTTATCCACGATAAAACGGAAATGCTCGAACAACTCACCAGATTCGTCCGGTATGTCATTTGTATCACAGGGAACATCACGATCGCCGCTAACGGATGTCTTATTCATGTAAATATAACATAACGCCCTTACCTTGAGATGATGAACTTAGAAACACTGTGGCGACCTCCGGCGGGATCTCTGAATTCCAGGAAATAAATTCCGTTTGCCAGGGTCGAAACATTGAGTTCCCTGGTGAAGCCGGTTCGTAAAACCGGATGTCCAAGAAGATCAGTAACCGTGAGCATGGCATTTGCATCGGTGAACTTTCCGGAAATGGCCAGGTGCAGGAGACTGCCGGAACATGGGTTGGGATAGAGGGAAAGCTTGAACTCCTTTCTGGAAATATCCCCGATTCCCAATGGTATGGGCTTGCCGATAACCGGCCTGATCATCGGGGAACCGGCATAGTCGGAGTTGTACCAGCTGCCGCTGGTATTGATGAATACCTGTTTCTGGCTGTTGTTGTAACGGTCAAATCCGATCGACAGGTTATCCGAAGTGGTCTGGAGCCAGCCTACATAAAAAGTCCCTGTTATTGGCAGCGGCGGGTAGATGTGATAAGTGACAAACTTGTTGATACTGTCGGCGTACGCAGGCATAACCAGGTCGGAATAAATGGTGTCGCCCGGTTTTCCGGCATTGTCGTTCCATACGCACAGGTAAAACCACTGGATGCTGGTATTGCTGAGGGTGCGGTTGAAGTACATTCTGATGGCACGGAGCGTATCGGGCGACTTGTTGAGTTTGAAACAATAGGCGAGCCGGGCGCCTGCCGGGTTGAGGCCGTAACTGGCCTCCGGTGTGCCGTCATCATAGGCATAATAGTCGAAGAAGTTCTGGTATGCACTGATCGTATCACCGAGGGTTGAACCGGCGGTCACCTCCTTTACGATGTGGGTTACCAGGAAGCTCGCACTGTCGGTACTGTTAACCGGCAGGAAGAACGGTACGGCAGGGTGGGCGAATTTCTGGTAGGTTACATAGGGGATGCTGTCGTAGGAAACGATTTTGAAATTGCCTCCGCTGTAGGACTTTGAAAATCCTGAACCGGGTTCCGTCACATAATAATTGTAAGATGACAAATGCGGGATCAGATCGCGGTTGGTCATCAGGATGTCGAGGGTGTCGCGTACTTCGTTGGTCGGGTCGTTG
>CAIYQH010000583.1 GCA_903928285.1 uncultured Bacteroidales bacterium | reverse complement strand
ATTGTCTTATAATTAATATTATGTTAAATATAAAATTTAAAAAATCAGGAGATGTCCTTTCCCTTACATCTCCTGATCCTGTGTTAAAATCCCCTATTTCTTCTGGAGAGCGTTGATCTTGTCCTGTAAAGCTTTCTTTTTGTCCGTTAAATTTAACCTCGTATAAATCTGACGCAAAGCATTCATCGCGTTTACATCGGTGGGCTGAATCTCCAGCGCCTTTTCGAGGTGCGGCATCGCCTTGGCAAGATATTCATCAGCCTCCTTTTTCATCTTCGCAAATTCTGCAGATGCATCCGGCGGAAGATTATTGGCCTTCATCAGGATGTCGGAGGCTTTGTTCAGGTTCAGCGCGCCCAGGTTAAACGCTGCATCAAAATAATCAGGTTTTAACTGCAGGGCCTTTGCATAGGATTTTCCAGCATTACCAAAGGCCTGTTCCCTCTGTGCAACAGTTTTGCTGGTATCGTTGGCGATGTTGTCATAAAGGGTTCCCAGGGCAAAGGGAATCGAATAATTAGCAGTGTCTTTCTTAGCTGCAATGTTCAGGTTGCTCATGGCCTTGTCGACAATGTTGTAGGTCAGGTAAATGTTGATCTCGCTGTTGAACAAGGTCATGTTGTTGGGATATTGCTTCAACCCCATCCGGATATATTTGAATGCATTGGCCGAGTCTTTTTCTTTCAGGTAAAGATCTGATATGATGCTGTATACGTTAGGTGACCTATAATTTCCTACAAGTAACTTCAGGTAATATTCCTTTTCAATCTTTTTCTCATTGGCAAGTCCGGCGCATAAAGCCCCGTTCAGCAAACTCAGGGTATCGATCACATTGACTGTTTCCAGCACCTCAGCCGATTTACCAAAGTTAATCATCGCTTCGCGGTAATTCTTCTTGTTGTATTTGGCGATGGCAGTATCAAAGAAAGTGCGGTACTGTTTGTCAACATTAACCATGATCTCTGCGAAATACTCCTTCTTGGGATTCTCCTTTTTGGGATCATATTCGAGGGATTTTTTATAGGATTCCATCGCTTTGGTTAAGGGATTCGGATCAAGATTCCTGATTTTCTCATCCTTGGAATTGGCAATACCAAGGTAAATATTTCCTCTGAGGAACCACGTTTTGCTGTCCTGTGCCGTACTTGGATCCAGGATACACTGGTTGATGGCTTCCAAGGCCTTATCTAATTTTTGATCTTTCAGATAATTGGAGGCGGTTTGACGAACACTTTTCTGTCCGAAGGCAAAGGTAAAGGAGGCTACCAATACCAGAAATAACACGGCTTTTTTCATCGGTTTTTTGGTTAGTATGATTTTATTTTATTGAATTTTAGCCGGCAAAGATAAAAAATACCAGCTGATTTTATGTAACTTAGAACAAATTAATTTTCAGAATCCTGCTCATTTGTTTTTTCATTCACAATAGGTCCTTCTGAATTTTCACTTTCGTTATCCATTGAACCGTCGAGGGCTTCGATAACCTGCTCTTCGCCCACCTCTTCCGCATCTTCCACATCCACCTTGGCCACAGCCGCAATGGAATCACCTTCATCGATTTTGATCAGCCTGACGCCCTGCGTAGCCCTGCCCATTACTCTCAGGTTTGCTACAGCCATGCGGATAATCACCCCCGATTTGTTGATGATCATCAGGTCGTCACTGTCTGTAACATCTTTTACGGCAATGACAGGCCCTGTTTTTTCAGTGATATTCAGGGTCTTCACACCTTTCCCTCCCCTGTTGGTGATCCGGTAATCGTCCAGGTCGGAACGTTTCCCGTAACCGTTCTCAGAAACGACGAGCACCTCTCTCTTTGTATCTGTCGGGATACAGATCATGCCCACGACTTCATCATCAGCCCCGGGGATGGAAATACCCCTCACCCCTGCCGCGTTGCGGCCCATCGGGCGAACGGTCTTTTCGTTGAACCGGATAGCCCTGCCCGAGCGAAGCGCCATGACAACCTCATCGGTGCCCTGGGTTAACCGGGCCTCAAGCAACTGGTCGCCTTCATTAATGGTGATGGCATTGATACCATTGAGTCTCGGGCGTGAATAGGCCTCGAGCGAGGTTTTCTTGATGGTTCCCTTTTTAGTTGCCAATATGATGAAATTGGAGGTAATGTAATCTTCATCCTTCAGGTTGATCACATTGATAAAGGCCCTGACCTTGTCATCAGGTTCGATATTCACCAGGTTCTGGATCGCCCTGCCCTTGGAGGTCTTGGCCCCCTCCGGAATTTCATATACCCTGAGCCAGAAACATTTACCCTTCTCGGTAAAGAACATCAGGTAGTTATGGTTGGTTGCAACAAAGAGATGTTCGAGGAAATCCTCATCCCGGATATCCGATCCCTTCACTCCGCGCCCTCCCCTGTTCTGAACCCGGTACTCGGTAAGCGCGGTCCTTTTGATATAACCCATATGGGAGATGGTGATGACTACATTCTCATCTGCAATGGTATCTTCAATCCTGAAATCGGATGCGGCATATTCAATGGTTGATCTGCGCCCATCCCCGTATTTCTCCTTGACTTCCCTTAACTCATTTTTAATAATATCCATCCTGATCCCTTCATCTGCAAGGATACCCCTCAGGAAATCAATAAGTTTCATCAATTCGTTGTATTCATCCCTGATTTTGTCGCGCTCCAGGCCGGTGAGGCGCTGCAGCCGCATTTCAAGGATTGCTTTGGCCTGGATTTCACTCAGGGCAAAGTTGCTCATCAGGCCGGTACGCGCTTCGTCGGGCGTCTGGGATGACCTGATCAACGTGATTACGGCATCCAGGTTATCCAGGGCGATGAGCAACCCTTCGAGAATATGGGCCCGCTTCAATGCCTCCGACAATTCAAATTTGGTGCGACGGATGACCACTTCATGACGATGTTCAACATAATGGACAATCATGTCCTTCAGGGTAAGCATCACCGGACGGCCTTTCACCAGGGCAATATTGTTGACGTTGAACGAGGTCTGCAGGGCGGTCATCTGGTACAACTTGTTCAACACCACGTTGGTGATGGCGTCGCGTTTCAGTTCATATACAATGCGGACTCCGCTGCGGTCAGACTCGTCGCGGATATCGGAGATTCCTTCCAGTTTTTTATCATTGACAAGGTCGGCGGTTTTCTTGATCATCTCAGCCTTGTTGACCTGGTAAGGAACGGAATAGACAATGATCATGTCCCTTCCATGTTTGTCCTGTTCAATCCTGGTCTCTCCGCGCATGACGATGCGGCCCCTGCCTGTCTCAAATGCATCTTTCACCCCATCGTAGCCATAGATGGTTCCTCCGGTAGGAAAATCAGGTGCTTTGATATACTGCATCAACTCGGCGATGGTAATTTCCCTGTTATCAATGTAAGCGATAATGCCGTCAACAACTTCGCTCAGGTTATGTGGCGCCATATTGGTGGCCATCCCAACGGCAATGCCGGAAGCCCCGTTGATCAGGAGATTCGGGATGCGGGAAGGCATCACCGTTGGCTCCTTCAGTGTATCATCAAAATTCAATTGAAATTCAACGGTATCTTTTTCAATATCGGCAACCATCTCTTCAGCGATCTTTTGCAGGCGGGCCTCTGTATACCGCATGGCTGCAGGGTTATCGCCGTCCATAGATCCGAAATTCCCCTGGCCGTCGACCAGCGGGTAACGCAAACTCCATTCCTGTGCCATACGGCACATGGCATCATACACGGAGGTATCCCCGTGAGGATGATATTTCCCCAACACCTCCCCTACGATCCTGGCCGATTTCTTATAGGCCCGGTTGGCCAGTACGCCCAATTCATACATGCCAAAAAGCACTCTCCTGTGAACCGGCTTCAAACCATCCCGCACATCGGGCAGGGCACGCTGAACAATTACCGACATTGAGTAATCAATGTAGGCTGTTTTCATCTGATTTTCAATATTGACCTGAACTATTTTTTCTCCCGATTCCATTTCGTCTCGCACCATTAGTTATTTACTTGATTTTCAGGTAGATAAATTATACCTTTAACAGCTACGAAGGTAACAAAAATCTGCCGGAAAACCATGATCCGATCCTGAATTATTTTATCCTCTTACTAACATGAAACTGTTAATAAATTAAGGGTCTGATGCAATAATTGAGTGATTTCGATCGTACTTTTGAAGACCTTGACATTTTTGCAGGTTATCAAGTATGGTTCGATTTTTGTCAGGTGCATTATCATGCAGTTAATTCAATGACTATGGAAGCAAAATTTTCTCAACGTGTCAAAGACGTTCTGATATACAGCCGCGAGGAGGCTCAGCGGTTAGGTAATGATTATATTGGTCTTGAGCATCTTTTGTTAGGGATCATCCGCGAAGGTGAAGGCCTTGCTATCCGCATATTGCGGAACCTCGGAATAGACCTTGCCGAGATCAAGAAAAAGGTGGAACTGGCAGTTGCGAGCCACAAGGAAAAACCGGCAGGAGGCGAAAACCTCCCGCTGATCAAGCAGGCGGAACGCGCCCTGAAGATCACCTACCTGGAAGCGAAACTTTTCAACAGCGAGATGATCGGCACAGAGCACCTGTTGCTGGCGATCCTTAAGGATGAAAACAACCTGGTGACCAAGACCTTCTCTATATATGGTGTCACCTATGATGTGGTGAATGACGAACTCAAGGCGATCCTAAGCAATGGTAGTGAAGAAACAAGGTTTGATCCCCAGGATATCCTGCCAAAGGACGATGACGATGAGGATCCCGAAGAGGGGGGCAAGGGCTTCAGCGGTGGAAACCCCAAGAAGACGCAGGATTCAAAGTCAAAGACCCCTGTACTGGATAACTTCGGCCGAGATATTACCAAGGCCGCCGAAGAGGGACGTCTCGATCCCATTGTCGGCAGGGAAAAGGAACTGCAGCGGATCGCCCAGATTTTAAGCCGGCGTAAAAAAAACAACCCGATCCTTATCGGCGAACCGGGTGTCGGCAAATCGGCCATTGCCGAAGGGCTGGCGCTGAGGATCGTACAGCGGAAAGTCTCCCGGGCGCTTTTCAACAAACGGCTGGTCTCCCTCGACCTGGCCTCGCTGGTTGCAGGAACCAAATACCGCGGACAGTTTGAGGAACGGATGAAAGCCGTACTTAATGAACTGGAGAAAAACCCGAATATCATTGTATTTATTGATGAGATCCATACCATCGTTGGCGCCGGCAATGCTTCCGGTTCGCTCGATGCTTCCAATATGTTCAAACCAGCCCTTGCCCGCGGGGATATCCAGTGCATCGGGGCCACCACTCTGGATGAGTATCGTCAATACATTGAAAAGGATGGTGCGCTGGAACGCCGTTTTCAGAAGGTGCTCGTAGATCCCACCTCACCGGAAGAGACGGTTGAAATATTGAATAATATCAAGGAAAAATACGAAGATCATCACCTGGTGAAGTACACAGAGGATGCCATCAAGGCCTGTGTCATGCTCACCAACCGGTATATTACCGACCGGTACCTGCCCGACAAGGCGATCGATGCGCTTGATGAGGCAGGAGCGCGGGTGCATATCTCCAATATCAATGTTCCCGAAGAGATCATTACGGTTGAAACCCAGATCGAAGATACCCGGAAGCGAAAGATGTCGGCCATCAACAGTCAGAAATTTGAAGAAGCAGCCGATCTCCGCGACACGGAACGGAAACTCCAGGAGAGTCTGGAACGGGAGAAGAAAAAATGGGAAGAAAATGCCAAGCTGAACCGTCAGACGGTTGCCGAAGAAAATGTTGCCGAGGTTGTTGCCATGATGACGGGTATCCCGGTACAGCGGATTGCCAAAAATGAAAGTGACAGGCTCATCAATATGGAGGCTGAACTTGAAAATTCGGTCATAGGTCAGAATGAGGCCATCAAAAAGGTAGTTAAAGCCATACGCAGAAACCGGGCCGGACTCAAGGATCCCAACAAACCCATCGGGACCTTTATTTTTCTTGGCCCTACAGGAGTGGGGAAAACGCATCTTGCCAAGGTATTATCAAAATACTTGTTTGATACGGAAGATGCGCTGGTACGTATCGATATGAGCGAATACATGGAAAAATTTGCCGTTTCCCGTCTCATTGGCGCCCCTCCGGGATATGTAGGTTATGAAGAGGGTGGTCAGCTGACAGAGAAGATCCGCCGCCGCCCTTACTCGATCGTTCTGCTGGATGAAATCGAAAAGGCTCATCCCGACGTATTCCATCTATTGCTCCAGGTGTTGGATGATGGCATGCTGACCGATAGTTTCGGCCGCAGGGTGGATTTCAAAAATACCATCGTGATCATGACCTCCAATATCGGCTCACGGCAACTGAAGGATTTTGGCCAGGGAGTTGGTTTTGCAACTTCAGCCAAACAGGCTGCCAGCAGTGATTATGCGCGGGGGGTCATTGAAAATGCATTGAAAAAAGCCTTTGCCCCCGAGTTTATCAACCGGATCGATGATGTGGTGATTTTTGATTCCCTTGAACGTGAAGATATCCATAAAATCATTGATATCGAACTCCAGCATTTGTTCAAAAGAACCAAAGACCTGGGTTATCAGATCGTGATAACCGCGGCTGCAAAGGATTATATTGCGGAAAAGGGCTGGGATGCCCAGTTTGGAGCCCGCCCGTTAAAGCGTGCCATTCAGAAATACGTGGAAGATACTCTTGCAGAGGAGATCATCAAAACCAAATTATCAGATCGGGATGTGATCACAGTCGACTTTGACGCAGCAAAAGATGAGGTAGTTGTCCATGTGAACCTGGCTGAAAAATCAGAAGAGGTCTAACAGGTCGTTCTTTACCGTATCATTCAGTTCAACTTCCGGAAATTCTCCATTGGCAAGCAAAGTTGCCAGGAAGTTATTGGTTACCTGGTCATTGCCATAAAAATACTTGATTGAAATGGAAAACCCGTTGTTTTCATAATTCAAACGGTTTCCCTTTGTATCGGTAATGTAAAAAACATCCTTTTCAACAGGGGCACCATTCAAGTATTTGGATGACAGCGTTCCTACCAGATTGCCTGGTTTAAGGCGCAATAACTCGGAGAACAGAAACTCCCCCATCACGAAGGAACCGTTTACGAAAAAGAAGAGGGACCTCATTTTCATTCCCTGCAACGTTTCGTTGTACCCTGCCACAATTAATTTCGTATCGTTTATGGTAATAACCTTCATGCAATCGGGCTTCCCTTTAATTTTAAAGAGTTGTTTATTGCCTGTCATAAAGGGAATCCGGCCAAAATCGATCATCGTGGAGGTT
>CAIYQH010000582.1 GCA_903928285.1 uncultured Bacteroidales bacterium | reverse complement strand
ATTTATTACTGAAATCACTCGTAGTTTATTAAATCTAGGCGATGAGCAATTAAAAAGAGAAAATACTGAACATTTATTAGATTTAATTCGAGCTATAGAAAGAGCTTATCGTTGGCAACCTCCTGACAATAATAATAGTAATTCGAGTAATAACAATAGTAACGATGTGCTTCTTCCTATTATGAATAATGTCATAGCATTTCATGATTTTTGGTTATCACATACTATGAAAGTTATTAATAGTGGATCTTTAGTATTGAAGTTATTTGGCTGGGATCAAATACAAGATTTAATAAGAAATGCGTATAATACACGTCCATATGCAGAGAAATATATAATATATGGTGCTGGTAATGATAATGTGAATGGTACGTATGTATTGCATAATGCACCGACAAATGAGAGTGAAGCACCTACCTATATACAGACTGGCCCTTCCATTATTTCTCTTGCTACTACTAATAATGTGAATACTAGTACTAATAGTACGGGTGGTGGAGCTGATGACCAGCCTGTATTGACCTTATTTCGTTGTAACATGCGTACAAAAAATAAATGGTGGTTTATTGCCACCATAATAAAAACATGAATTAACTTCATCTATGTTCCCACTAACAATAGGTATAGCCCCACAAAAAATTGCTTCATATAACCGAAAGCAATCTAATACATTTTGACCACGAGGAGATGGCACAAAAACAGAATTATTATAAATATCCAACATCTCTACAGAGGTTTTATTAAAGCCATTAAAATATTGGTCGCTATCAAAATTGCATTTGAATCTATCCAACATAAGAATTCTATCTGGATTATGGGGATTACCAACAAAAGACCATATGAGCTTTCTATCTGCTATGGATTTCTTGGGATAATCTAAACCATATTGTTTACAAAACATATTATCCATATAACCTAGAGGAATTTGAATAATATTATTGTAGGATTCAATATCATCGGGAGATACGATGGTCGGGTCGGCATTGGGGATACCGTCGATCACATATAAGGGCTGGGTATTGGCATCATATCCTGAAGCGCCCCTGATACGAACCGAGAAGCCGCCGTTGGGGTCGCCTCCCTGTTTGGTAATGGAAACACCTGCGGCTTTTCCCTGAAGCGCCTGGATCGGGTCGGTCAGGACACCACCGTTCAGTTCCTCAGATTTAACAGTACTTACAGCACCCGTTTTATCAGACTTTTTCTGCGTGCTGTAACCAATTACAATAATGTCGTTCAGCGTAGTGACCTGTACTTTCATGGAAATATCCAGCGGACCTGCTTTTTCAACAGTTACCTGCTGGGTGGTATAGCCTATCAGCGAGAAAATCAGAACTGTTCCCTTGGGAACGCTGATCTTGTACTTTCCCGATACATCGCTCACCGTTCCGGAGGTGGTTCCCTTTTGCTGAACTGTTGCTCCGATAAGCAATTCCCCGGTTCCAGCCTCAGAAATGACTCCTGTGACCTCAAGGTTCTGGGCATTCAATCCAAGCGCCCCTCCCATGAACAGGAACATAACCAACCATTTATTAAACTTAATGCGTAATTTTCTTTTCATACGTTTTGGAATTAGAGACGGATAAAGTTAAACAAATTAAATCTAAATACCTCTTTAAGAAAGAAAAAATATTCAGAGAGCGGATGATTTAGCAAGTATGGCAAATAAAAACACAACATCGATCAAGAACAGTCAGAATGGCTGAAAGGAAACCTGTTTTCATCAATACCAAGCAAAAATATAAAAAAAATAATAAGTTGTTACAAATAAGGTATTTTTTTACCTTAATAATTCACTGGAAAATCACATGGTCTGAGATGAAATGTTCCATGGTATCGCCCAATTTGGTTCATTTTTCCATAGCATGATGTTTCATATTTTTACGTAAGACTGTAATCGTCTGTTCGATTGAAAGTAACGATAATTTCCGAAAGCTGTTTGCCCTGACAGAACCCTGATCTGGTGCAAATGCCAGGTACTGCTGTTCATGTTCAACCTGTTCAATTTTCGTTACCTTTGTCATCAAAATCCCTCTTTTATGAAACGGTTCTTCCATGTATTTCCCCTCCTGCTCAGCTGCCTGGTTTCAGTGTTGGGCAATGCCCAGGTGCTGACAACGGTTCCAGTCTTCCCAATCGATACCGACTCCCTCACCATAATATTTGATGCGGCACAGGGCGATGCCGGCCTGAAAAATGTCACCACGCCTGTCTATGCACACACAGGGGTGATCACCAACCTGAGCAACAACGGGTCGGACTGGAAATATACCATTGCCCCCTGGGCGGTTAACCTTCCCAAGGCGCTGATGACATCGCTTGGAAACAACAAGTACAAACTCGTCATGACCCCTTCAATCCGTAGTTTTTATGGAGTTCCTGCTTCCGAACAAATACTGAAGATGGCCTTCGTTTTCCGCAATGCCGATGGCAGCAAAACAGGCCGTGATACCGGCGGAGGCGACATCTTTGCCGATGTCTATACAAGTGCCATGAGCGTGAATATCGTACTTCCCTCAAACAAACTGCTTTTTGTAAAACAACACGACACGATTCCGGTCTCGGCCATCAGCCCAACCGCCACCACCATGAAACTCTTCCTTGACGGCGTTTTGCAGAAAACCCGGTCAGGGAATTCCATCACCGATACGATCATCGCCGATAATCTCGGGCAGTCATGGAGTACCCGCTGGATCCGTATTCAAGGCATCAATACCACAGGCTCGGCTGCCGATTCATTTTCCTATACCGTAATTCCTGCAGCTCACATCGCGCCGCTGCCGGCGGGTATGAACGACGGGATAAACTATATTGATTCGGCAACGGCGCTGCTCTGTCTCTATGCACCCTATAAAAAGAATGTATTTGTTATCGGCGACTTCAACGACTGGAAAATCGACTCTTCCTATTATATGAACATCACCCCCGACGGGAACCGTTACTGGCTTCAAATCAAAAACCTTGTTCCCAGACAGGAATATATCTTCCAGTATCTTGTCGACGGGAGCCTGAGAATCGGGGATCCCTTTGCCGACAAGGTCAGTGACCCAAACGACCAGTATATCCCTGCTGAAACCTATCCGGGATTGGAGCCCTACCCTGAAGGTAAAACCAGCGGAATCGCAACGTACCTGCAAACAGGCCAGGCCCCCTACCCGTGGAGCCAGTCCTCCTTTACGGCCCCCAAACCCACCGACCTGGTGATCTATGAATTGCTGATCCGCGATTTTACGGCCAAACATGACTATCCCTCGCTGACCGATACGCTGAATTACCTGAAAAGCCTGGGGATCAATGCCATCGAACTGATGCCGGTCATGGAATTTGAAGGAAATATCAGCTGGGGGTATAACCCTGATTTTTCCTTCGCAGTCGACAAATATTATGGTACGAAAAACGGGTTGAAACAGTTTGTCGATGCCGCGCATGCCAAAGGAATAGCCGTGATCCTCGACATTGTATGCAACCATCATTTCGGCAGTTCCCCCCTCGTTAGGCTCTATTGGGATGCCGCCGCTTCGCGCCCCGCGGCCAACAGCCCCTGGTTTAATCCTATCCCCAGGCATCCTTATAATGTGGGATATGACTTCAACCACGAAAGTCCGTTCACCAGATTCTACATGGAACGGCTGATCCGGTACTGGCTCTCAGAGTATCATGTTGACGGTTACCGGTTTGATTTGTCGAAAGGATTTACCCAGACCAACTCATATCCCGACAACGTTTCCCTTTGGGGCCAGTATGATGCCAGCCGTATTTCAATCCTGGAAAATTACACCAATGTTATTCATTCTGTCAACCCGAATGGTTATGCCATCATGGAGCATTTTGCAGATAATACGGAAGAGACCGTCCTGGCCGCCAACAACATGCTGCTCTGGGGCAACATGAATGGAAAATACAATGAAGCCACTATGGGGTGGAACGACAATTCCAACTCTGATCTTTCCTGGATCTCATACCAGAACAGGGGATGGCAGCAACCCGCCGCAATCGGGTATATGGAAAGTCATGATGAAGAGCGGTTATCATACAAAGACATCGTTTATGGCAACAGTACAGGGCTCAATTACAATATAAAAGACACCTTAACCTCGCTGAAAAGGATCGAGCTGGCTGCCACCTTTTTCTTTACCATCCCCGGGCCGAAAATGATCTGGCAGTTCGGGGAACTGGGATATGATTACTCGATCAATTATCCTACGGGAACATCAGGTTCAAGGCTTGATCCGAAACCAATCCGGTGGGATTACCTGACCGACTGGCGCCGGCGCTACACCAAAAACATTTTTTCGGTACTGACCGCCCTGAAAAAATCACAGCCCGTGTTTGCCACCAACAATTATTCCATTGATCTGACAACGGCTATCAAACGGATCTGGTTAAGGGATCCGGGAATGGATGCAATCGTTCTGGGAAACTTCGATGTAACCGCGCGCAGTGTCATTCCCGCCTTCACCCGGAGGGGAACCTGGTATGAATACTTCACCGGGACCTCGCTGGCGGTTTCCGACACCCTTGCCCCGCTGACCTTTAACGGCGGGGAATACAGGATTTATACCACGGTAAAACTCCAGAAGCCTTATTTTACAGGTATTGCAGACAGCCTTCCAGCGTTGAATTCCGGGAAAGTGCTGATATATCCTAATCCCGCCACCGGATCATTCAATATCATCGTCAACCTGCCATCGGCCATGCCCACCCTGGATATTGCCATTTACAACAGCACGGGCCTGCTGATTAGAAAGTCCACTATGAATCAGGCAAACCAGGGAGAAAACAACTTCCCGGTGAATCTTGCCGACACCCTCCGTTCCGATATGCTGCGGGGCCTTTATGTGATCGTGGTCAAGGGTGCAAATTACGTGGAAACCGCGAAGGTCATCCTGAACTAAACTACGGTTTTTCGCCGGACCGGTTCTTTTGCCATTCCGCCATGTAGGCGCTCCTGAATGTACTGAACCAGTCGGATTCCGCATGATATTTCCCAAATGCAGCCATGCTGTTTCCTGCGGCAGTCGTCGACATGTCGGCATTCGCCAGCGCCCGTCCCAATCTTTCCTGGATCTCCTTCACCTGCTTTGCCTCCACTTGCTGCTCATTCATCAGAAAAAGGAACCGGAGCGCATCTGCATAACGCGTACAGTCGAGGTAATGGGTCGCGGCTGCCCTGGTAAGATATGGATTGTTCTTGCCGGCGATCAGTCCGGGAATGTCGGTTGTGACCAGGCCGAACCGGGATAAGGCACCTTGTTTGAAGAGCAGTTGGTTTGCATCCATGGTTTTCAGCGCCACATCATACTCTCCCACGGCGATACTGGCCCCAATACTGATTTCACCCTCCTGAAAGGCTGATGGAGTCCTGTACCTTTCGAGGCTGTCATGAATATACCGGTGATCCAGCCTGCATAAGGTATCCACTTCAGCCAGGTTCCACGCCTGGCGGCAGTAGTGCGTGGCATTGATATAGTTTTTCAACGCGGCACTCCGGTCAGCGCGGATCATAAACATATCCACCGTATCCTGCAGGTTCCGGCATTGCTGTTCACGGATTTTCAGCCTGAACTTCATCAGGGCGGCGGAAAAGCCGGGATCATCGAGCAGGCCCCAGTCATATCCTGCAGTTTCTGTGTGGTGAAGGGCGGTTGCGGCTGAATCAAACTGACTCTGCCATATCTTTTTCCGGGCAGCAGTGAGGCTGATGATCAGGAAATTTTTCATTGCTTGGCGATAAAGCGAGTCAAACTCAGGGGGAGGCTGCAGTCGGGAGGATTCTGCCAGGGATCGTGCTTCCCGGAAGCGGTTTACCGACAGTGTAAACTGGCGTTTGCCGAGCGCTGTTGCGCCCTCCGCGGCTAACTGCAGGTACTTGATACGGGCCATGACAGGCGCCAGCGAATCGAGCCTGGCATCAACAGGTTCATGGACATTGCTTCCCTGCCGCAGCGCGGTAGCCTTTTCATAGTAAAACAGGGCCGTATCGGCCGACCTGTTTTTCAGGGCATTATCGGCCAGTTGTGCCGACAGGCCACCCAGTCCCATTTTCGCAAGCGATTTCTTTTGATCTAATTGCTGCCTTACCAGCGCCAGGTCATGGGCAGGATAGTCCTTCTCAAACTGGCTGTAACAGGCAATGGCTTCCGCAAATCTCCCATCACCCAGCAACTGATCACAATCGGCATTCCTCATAAAAAACAGGTTGCTGAAAACCGCCCGGTAAGCTGAATCAGACCTGATGAACCCGGCATGTCCGGTTGCATATTGTTCGGCCTTTGCAAGATAGGTATCGGCCATTTTCAGGTTGTGATTCCCGATGCAGGTTGTGGCAATACCGATAAAGGAATTCCAGACACCTTCAGCAGCCTTTATCTCCAGGTTGCCGTCAACCGGAATTGCCGAGGCTCCAGGGATGGCGGCCAGGAACCTGCGACCGTTCTCCAACAGGGTGAAAGCGTCGGCGTAACCATTCCGGGCCATCAGGTTCTGCGCAGTTTCCCGGTAGGATTGATACACCAGTTTAGCCATACAGGCTGGCAGCGTATCCGGTTTTGCCCGGGGGAATAACTTTGCCAGCAAGCCGGCGGTGGCATTTTCACCGGCAGGGAATATGTCCTGTTCGAAAAAATGATCCAGACAATCCTTGTAAACAGATCCCTGCTGCTGATCCATGAGGTTTGAACGTCGCACATAGGAGTAAATGCGGGATGTGAAAAAACCTGCCAGAAATCCCTGATTTTCCTCCCACGAAAATTCCCCGGGATTGTGCAGCCCGTCAATGAATGTAAAAATCAGGCTGCGTGAATTTTTATACATCTGCTGGTATTTCCGCATCAATCCTTCAGGATCATAATTATTCACCAGTAATTTTCCTGGAAAATCACATGCCTCAATCCTGCTGAGAACCCTTGCGGTCTCTTCGACCTTCAGATAACTTAGGGCTAATTGTTTTGTATCATCAGGATGGAGCCCTGCCGTGAATTCCTCCAGCGAGTCGAGCAGCGATACCGAGGCATAATAGTTATGGATAAACCTGATCCGGCTCCGCAAAGTCTGCAACGCCAGCGTGTCATAATAGAATTCGACATTCTTTATCATCAGGGTATCCACCTCAGGATCAAAGGATGTCACAGGTACCTCACACACCAGACTGTCACCGGAGGATAGCGGCCGGTAACTCAGACTTTCTTCGGTAAACCCGGAGGTGTCGGCTCTGTTTGCCCATTTCAGCCGGAGGCCGATATGCGAAGGGAACAGGACTCCTGACACCGGGAAGCGACGGTAAACAGTGTCTCCCGAAACGGCGCGGCGGGTAAACGAAATGGAAAGTTTCTCTGCCTTGCCGTGTTTGATAACCGTTAAACCAAGAAGGCCGGAAACGCTGATATGTACATGCCAGGGTTCGCGCAGGACATCCCTTGCCATCTCACGCAGTACCTCATTTCCGCATGCTGAAATTTTGTTTCCCGAAATGTCAAAGGGAATTTTGTAATCCACCTTGAGGAAGGTGGCAGAGATGATTTTCTGGGCTGGGGAATACCCTGAAAATACAAGAAAAATCAAGAGGATCAGAAACTTGCTGCAGCGAATCATGGACGATGCTTTGAACCTGCGAAATTAGGCAATTTACACTTCAGATGCCTTGATAAACCAGGTATTTGCATTATACATCGCCACGCATTCTCCTTTTGTGTTTTTCAACATGTAATTTTATCATGGCGGTCAGCAAACCCTGTCCGTAGGGTTTTACAATATAATCATCGCACCCCGCCTTCAGCGCCTTCTGCCTTACCCCTTCCAGCGCATTGGTGGTTTGCGCAATTATGATAACGTTCTGGTTAAATTGCCGGATCTGTCGCGTCGCCTCATATCCGTCCATCTCCGGCATGTTGATATCCATCAGGACAAGGTCAAGATCGGGGCGATTCCTGCATAACTCAACGGCTTCGCTTCCCTTGCCGGTTTTATAGACATCCGGCGCGAATGTCTTCAATGCCTGGGCAATCAGACTACTGGTACCATCATCATCTTCGGCAATCAGAATTTTCAGGTTTTTACCTGCATCGCCACCTTCTCCTCCCTGCGGATGGCTCCTGGTTCCCTTTTTAAAGCGGGAAACAGGGAAATAAGGAATCGTGAAGGAGATGGTAGAGCCCACCCCCTCAATACTTTCAGCCATAATCCTGCCACCATGTTTTTCAACAAACTCTTTGCACAAGGTCAGTCCCAGGCCTGAACTCGGTTCGCCCTCGGTCCCTTTGCGACCGGTCGGCTCATTGGGGAAAAACAACCTGTTTACCAACTGTGGCGGCATCCCGATACCTGTATCCCGTATACTGATCTCTAAAAAATTATTTTTAATGATCACCACTGAAATGAAAATCTTACCTCCTCTCACAGTGAATTTTACGGCATTGGAGAACAGGTTACGGACAATTGTTTCGAACATATACTCATCTGCCAGAATCTCGATAGTGTCAGGAATATTGAGATCGACCGATATCTCCTTGTTTCTTGTCGCATCAAAAAAAGTTG
Source organism: uncultured Bacteroidales bacterium (assembly GCA_903928285.1). Taxonomy (GTDB): domain Bacteria; phylum Bacteroidota; class Bacteroidia; order Bacteroidales; family FEN-979; genus CAIVAT01. The sequence goes on along the minus strand of CAIYQH010000582.1, from coordinate 9,232 downwards.
TGATACAGTCAAACACCTTGTTTTTTAAAAGGAAGTGCTCCGGCGAAAAATGGATGATTCCGCGCTGCACCAACGACCATTGTAACAAATTGTCAAGAAGTCCATACAGATTTGTTGCCGACTTGTTCAGCATGCCGGCAATTCCTTCAATCTCGTCGGATGACAGGTGTCTTAATTCACTTACCATCATTTTTGTCAGGCCAAGGAAGGCTGTAAAGGGGCTGCGCAGGTCATGGGCAATGATGGAAAAGAATTTATCTTTGGAAGCCAACAATTCTTTCAATTCGATATTCTGACGGTAGAGGCTCAGCTGGGTCTTCACCCTGGCTTTAACCTCCTCGGTTTGGAACGGCTTGGTAATATAGTCTGCCCCTCCCATCGACAATGCCCTGACAATATCGCTTGTGTCGTTCAGGGCGCTGATAAAGATCACCGGCACATCCTTTAATCCTTCATCGGCTTTTAGCCGTGTGCACACTTCAAATCCATCAAGGCCGGGCATCATGATATCAAGCAGCATGAGGTCTGGTTTCTCCTTTCCGGCAACCTGCAGGGCAAACGCACCACTCGTAACGGGCCTGACTTTATAGCCCTCCCCCCTGAGTATGTCGCCCAACACCTTTAGATTGTCGGGGCGGTCATCAACGATCAGAATTTCAGGAGGGTCATGACTTAACTTGTTTTCATTTCTCATATACCGCATTCTTATTAGTCAAAACTCTCTGCAGGTAGTTATAGTCGTAGTTTATAATATGTGACATAAGTTTCCGGGCAAGTTCCGGTTTAGCTATTTCAATTTCTTTGATCAGTTCATACAACATGTCCAGGTCGGCGACTGACAACGCCTGTTGCATCTGGGATATCAATTCATCAGAGAGTTGCACAATATCTTCAGACATGACTTCCGACGCGGAATTTTTCTCGAGCCATGTCCTTGCGGGCTGCTCCTCATACACATAGGTTAAATCCAGCAATCTTCCGATCATCTCAAGTAAAACCCTTTTATGGAAAGGTTTCTGGATTATGCCATCGAACCCCATTGCCTGAATACTTTCATGAGTTTCCCGGAGTGGTGTTGCAGTTATCGCGATTACCGGAATATGGCGATCCTGCTCGAGTGCGGATAATCGCCTTGTGGTTTCATAACCATCCATCCCTGGCATTCTCAAATCCATCAGGATGATATGAGGGGGCTGCTTTTCAAACAACACAATTGCCTCGGGTCCGTTGCTGGCTTCCATGGTGTCAAGTCCCACCATGCCAAGCATTTCTGATACAACATGAAGGTTGTCGGAATGATCGTCAACAATGAGAACACGAACCGGGTCATGATGGCCGGCAATGCCGACCACCCGTTTGATCTGCTCATCCTCGCTCGCTCCTGCCGTTGTTTTCCCGATCTTCACACAAATTGTGAATACCGAACCCTCTTCAGGATTGCTGACAAGGGATATGTCCCCTCCCATAAGAATGGCAAGTTCACGGCTCAGGGCCAGGCCCAGCCCGGTACCGCTGCCAAGCCTGATTCCGGTTTTGGTTTGTTCAAAAACCTGAAAAATCTTCGACAGTTCACTCCCTGAAATTCCCGGACCGGAATCCTGAACAACGATTCTCAGGTTATCGTCATCTGCACCTGTTTTCCCTGTACTTATGCGGACTACGATACCTCCCTGGTCGGTGAACTTAACAGCATTCCCGATGAGGTTTACCAAAATACGGCGGAGTTTATTGCCATCGACAAAAACGGTCCGTGGAAGATCATCCGGGATTTCGAAGACAAAATCAAGATGTTTGGACTGGGCCTGCTTTTTAAATATCATGTGAATGTCGGCAAGCAAACCATACAGATCGACATTGGCGGGGTTAAGTTCCAGGCGACCTGCCTCCATCTTCGACAGTTCAAGGATGTCGTTTAGCAGCGACAACAGATGTTCACCTGCCCGTATGATGGAACCTGCGTATTCCTTTTGCTTGTCGGTAAGGTGTTGATCCTGGCTCATCAATTGTGAAAAACCGATAATCGCATTCAAAGGTGTTCTGATTTCGTGCGACATATTGGCAAGGAACAGGCTTTTTGACTGGTTTGCCATTTCTGATTCCAGTTTAGCCTTCAGAAGCACCTCCTCTTTTTGCTTTTGTTCAGTTATGTCCCAGTTGGTGCCGATCACATGAACCGGCCGGCCTGTGCTGTCACGCTGAACTGTTGCCAGTGCCCTGATATTGTGAATGGTCCCGTCAGGCCAGCATATACGAAACTCACTGTCGTACTCTTTTTCGCCCCTGATGGCCATTTCATTTTCAGTATTGCACCTTTCCAGATCATCAGGATGGATGCATGCAAGCCAGGATTCGTAATGCCCGCGGAAATCACTTTTTTGAATCCCGTACAGGGCAAACATCTGTTCATCCCAAATGAGTGTATTTTTTTCAATATCGTAGTCCCAAACACCTACTCCTCCTGCGCGGGTTGCCAGTTCAAGGCGGGCTGAGACCTGTTTCAGGTCATTCTCCGCCTGTTTCCGCTCCGTAATATCAAGAACCACGCCGGTAACATTCTTCACCTCTCCTTCCGATCCGCCTTTGCTCAGCGACCCGATGTCGAGAAACCAGCGATAGTCGCCCGATTTGGTTTTAATCCGGTAATCCGCCTCATATTTTTCGGCAACTCCGTCCAAATGCCGTTTCATTGCCTGCATCACCCTGTCGTAATCCTCGGGATGCACCAGCGACATGAAATCCCTGTAATCACCAAACTCCTCAGCACGGTATCCGAGCATTTCAACTTTCCGGTTCTCAAAGGTCACCTTTCCTGTGTTATGATTCATCTCCCACCACGACATATTGGCCACCTGCATCGACAGTTCGAGCCTGGCAATGGTTTCTCTTAGTGATATCTCCGAATGCCATTGTTCCGAGATATCTTCAAAAATGGTGGCAAAATGCCGGTATTGCGGACTGAAAGCCCTCACCCGGAGATGCCTGTTGAAGGTTTTCGAGTAATATTCAAAAACTTCGGGTTTCCCTGTTAGGGCAACCCTGCCATAAATTTCAATCTGGGCAGTATCCGCTTTCGGAAAAATTTCAAGCATGGTTTTACCGACACAATCACGGGGATCCAGGCCGATATGTTGTTTGTAGGAAGCATTTGCATCCAGGAAACGGAAATCAACAGGAATCCCGTTTTCATCCGTAATAATCTCGTGCAGGGAGAACCCCTCCTCCATATTTTCAAACAGGAGTTTGTACATCGACTCGGCATCCCTGAGCCGGGCATCGGATTTGGAGCGGTTCAGGAAGAACATGCTGATTTTCCACAAAAAGAACAGGATGACCACACCTGTCGCGATGATCGCAAAAGGGAACAGGTCAGGCAGCCGGAGGATCGCCGTCAGGGTCTTACAGCCAGCTGAAATGGTACTGAACAGAAGGGAAAGCATCAATAATGGATACATACAGTTAACCATAAAAGGGCAAGGGATTTCCCGGGTATTAACAAGGGTCCAAAAGTAGGAATAAAAATAGAATCTCAGCAGCTCCCTGCCGGGATAAAGAGGGTTGGAACATGAGGAACAGGTTCGCCGGAAATTCATTGATATTTCCCCTGAGATGGCAGATATAATTAGTAACTTTGTCATTCAAGATACCGGAAACATATGACGCGCAAAGAGACAGAGCAACGCTATTTACGGGTGTGTGACCTTGTTTTCACCCGCCAGTTGAAAAGTTCACTGGATGAACTGGAAAAACTTATCCGGTTTACCTCCAGATCGGAGTATTACTACCAGCTTGAAACGCTGGCTGAGAACTACAAGACGCTTCTCCGCTATGTTTTTGACGGCTACCAGGATCCTCAGCAGCAGAAAATCCTTGACGGGTTAAGCGCCTCAATCCTTGGGATGGCCGATGAAATCAGGCAATCACTCCTTGATCGCGAATTACCCGCAACAAGGGAAGAACGGGTCAGGCTGCTCAGCCAGATCGGCGATGATCCTCAAACCTTCACTGCCAGGATCGAGGAGATTTTTTTTCACAGGGAGGTGAACAAACTCATTGATGAAACACATTCCGCTGACGACAAGCAACAGGATGCCGGTTTTATTCCGGTTGGCCAGATGGACCAGATTTTCAAACTCATCTGGCTTAATGACCGGATGACCGACCAACAAATGGCCCTGATCCGCCGGATCAACCGTTCAAAACAGGTTGAGTGGCATGAAAAATGTCTCGTTGTCAGCGCACTCACCCTGAGTATGCTTAACCATTTTGATCCTCATAAGCTCATCCTGCTGGTTGCCTTCGCCGAAACGAAAGAAAATCAGGTTTATCAAAGGGCTCTTACCGGTCTTATCCTGGGCCTGCTGGTCTATGACAAGCGAATCGGCTTTTACCCCGATCTGACGGACAAACTGTTGCTGTACAGCCAAAATGAAGTTTCCTGGGCCGAGGTTGAGCTGATCCTCCTGCAACTGCTGATGGCCAAGGAGACCGATAAGATCACCCGTGAATTTGAAGAGGAGGTGCTTCCCGAGATGAAAAAAATGATGCCCAGGATCGAGGATAAGCTGCAACTCAACGATCTCGGCGATGACGAAGATATGGAAGGCAAAAACCCGGGCTGGAAAGATATGATCGAAGAGGTTCCCGGCCTGTTTGAAAAGATTGAGAAATTTTCAAAAATGCAGATGGAGGGCGGCGATGTCTTCATGAGCACCTTTCAACTGCTCAAACGGTTCGACTTCTTCAACGTCATGAGTAACTGGTTTGTCCCCTTTCACCGCGACCATCCTGAAATCAGCAGGAGTTTTTCCGAAAGCGAGGAGATCAATACCCGCCTGCTGGAGAGCCTGGATAAGGCTTTTTATATCTGCAACTCAGATAAATATTCCTTTGCCATCAACTTCAGGGCGATCCCCGATCAGCAACGCAGCATGATCGTGACCAACTTCGAGGCTGAATTTGCCCAGATGAAAGAGATGGCCTCCGAGGAACAGATCCTCGACCAGTCGCTGACTTCCAATGCCATCTTCATACAATACATCCAGGATTTGTACCGGTTTTTTAAATTATATCCGGCAAGACAGGAATTTGAGGATGTCTTTAAACGCAAAATCCGTTTCCAAGACCTTACTTTTTACAAAAAATATTTTGAACGGTCCGGTTTTATAGATAAACTGGCATCCTTCCATTTCGACAAGGACCATTATTATGATGCCATCGATGTTTACGAGGACATCATGGAACGATACGGCCCTCACCGTGAGTATTTTGAAAAGATCGGCTATTGCTACCAGAAAACGGGAAGGTTTAAAAAAGCTGCAGAACTTTACCGTAAAGCAGAGCTCTTTGATGGCGACAGGATGTGGGTGCTGCGGAAACTGGCCTGGTGTTATCTGAAACTGAAAGATTATGAACAGGCACTGGCATATTTCAAAGATGCTTCAGAGCTGCTCCCCGACGATATCCAGCTGAAGATGCAGATCGGACAGTGCTACCTCAACCTGAAGGATTATGAACAGGCACTGCATCAATATTCAGGACTCAGGTTCTTTGCCCCCGACAACCTGAAGGTGTTGCGGCCAATCGCCTATTGCCAGTTCATCCTGGGTAAACCTGAACTCGCCCTGGAAATCTATGCACAGATCTTCGGACTCTCCCCGGATCCCTCGGCCTTCGACCTGATGAATGCCGCCCATGTGCGGCTCTGTCTGGGCCAGCGAAACGAAGCCATTGCACTCTATCGCCAATGCCTTTTACTGACGGTGCCCGGTCGGTCAGCTTTGATGGAGGCGTTTGATGAAGATGCACAATTCCTGGTCACCAATGGGATTCCTGCTGCTGAAATCCCGCTGATCCGCGATTACCTGATGTTTCAGACGGAATGACCAATTTTGGTAAATGGGTCACTCCGTGGGAATAAATGAATATTCATCCGGCTGATCAACCAATAGTATTAACTTTGTGAAGTGGGCTTGACCATTTAAGGCCATACCCATGTGGTTTTTCCGGCCAGAATGCCGGATCGTTATCTTACATGTTACGGAATATGGAGAATTCCATCCGATGGCAACGGGCCGAATTGCTGATCTTTACAACGGTTGCGCTGGTAAACCTGCTGCCCTTTGTGGCAACCCGGTTTTTCCCCAGCATGGACGGACCGTCGCATCTTTGTAATTCGAATATCATCAACCAGCTGGTCTTTTACCACAACAGCCTGTTCCATCAGTTTTTCACCATCAACCCCGAGCCGGTTCCCAACTGGACCTCTCACCTGGTGGTCTCGTTGCTGATGCTGGTCATGCCGGCATTCCTGGCCGAAAAGATCCTCCTCCTGGTTATCCTTACAGGGATCCCGTTTGCTTTTCGCACCCTCCTGCAAACCATTTCGCCAAGACAAACACTTTACAGTTTCCTGATCTTTCCATTTTCCCATTCAATGTTCTTCTTTTTCGGCTTCTATAATTTCTGTCTGGCCATCCTGTTTTTCCTGGTAACCCTGAATTACTGGCTGAGACATGAGTTTGCTCCATGGAATCCAAAAAGGATCATCCCCTTTGTTTTGCTGGTAATGGCGACCTATTTTTCGCATATCGTGATCTTCGGGCTCCTGGTGCTCATCATCAGCCTGCATATCGCCACGGGTTTCATCGCCGGATTGATTATAAAGGAGGCCGGATTTATAACCATGATTACCCGGCTCTGGAAAAAGGTCGCTGTTGTCACCATCGCCTCGATCGTGCCATTCCTGCTGTTTATCTATTTCTTCTATTCGCGGCCTGGTACGCGTACAATCAGCTACATTGCCCGAAAAGAGCTGATCAGTTACCTGTTTACGGTAAGACCTGTCATCACTTTCAACATTATTGATGAAAACAGGTATACCAGGTTCCTGTTTTGCCTGTTGGTCCTGATGGTTGCCATTGGCCTGGGCGCCTTTCTGATAAGGCTGGTCCGCAAACTGTTATCAAAGCCGGGCAAACCCGGGGCGCTTCCTGAAAGGCTGATTCCCCGGCCTGCCTTCTGGTGGCTGCTGGCCTCAGCCGGATTAATGCTTCTGCTTTTCTTCACGCTTCCCGATGCCTATGGCACGGCCAGCTATACAAGCCTGCGAATTGCCTTTGTGTTTTTCCTGACGCTGTTCCTGCTGATTTCCACCTTCAGGCTCCCCTGGTGGTTCGGGCTCCCCGCACTCTTTATCGGGGTTTCTGTAAACCTGGCCCTGATAAGGTTCTACCAGCCCAGGATCATGGATTTAAGTTCGCTGGCTGTGTCGGTCAATAAAACCGCCGACTATGTCGCCCCCAACAGCATGGTGCTGCCCGTTGACGGGCTGGAAGAATGGTATACGGGGCATTTCGCCGACTTCCTGGCTGTCGACAAACCCATCGTCATGATCAAAAATTATGAATGCGTCAGCGGCTATTTTCCCGTCATCTGGAATAAGGATACCAAACCTGATTGTTTTCTTGGTTCCCCTGCCACCCCCCGGAGATATATGAATTTCGGGGTTACCAAAGGCCATCTCTATATCCCTGTTGATTATGTTCTCGTCATCGGGCAATATGATCCCGCAAGAGACTGGTTTTGCACCCTTCACAGGATCCTCACCAACGACTTCGTCCTGGTCTATTCAAACGCGCATTGCCGGTTATTTAAGAACAAGGCACCCAGGATACCACTCGTACTTCCCGGGTAGACCCCGGGACAGAATGTATGCCACACCCTAAGTATCGTATTGCGAATATGGTCTAAATCATAGGGTACTGAAAGGTTTTTATGTTATTTTTACGAAAAAACTCCTGCATGTCCAAAGTCCGGAAAACCCGAGCACCTGCTGCACCCTTGAAAACCAGGCGGGAAACCATAAAGACCCCTCAGCGACCATGGTGGCAATCGCCGTTTCTGTGGCTGACCGTTGTACCTGCATTACTATATTTCAGGATCATCTTCTTTGATTTCACAGCCCTCGACGATCAGTTCTTTGTCATCGACCATGCCGGGTTCAATCACAATGCCGGCAACCTGTTCCAGGTGTTCCACCAGGGTTTGTTTGTCGCCAAAAACGATATCTATTACCGCCCCCTCTTTCTGGTGGATATGATCCTGGAGAACCAGTTGTTTGCAACCTCGCCATGGGGTTACCACCTGATGAGCCTGGTGTTTCACATCCTGTCGGTTTGCCTGCTGTATATCTTCCTGAAGAAAATCAGGATAGAGGGATCAACCGCATTTGTGCTGGCGCTGCTGTTTGCCGTTCACCCCGTGCTTACCCAGACTGTCGCCTGGATCCCCGGAAGGAATGACCTGATCCTGATGATCTTTTTCCTGGCAACCCTGATCTTAACCATCGATTATTGCAGAACATCGGGATGGTATTACCTGGCTGCCCAGTTTATCACCTTTCTCCTTGCCCTGCTGACCAAGGAGACCGCTGTGATCATCCCAGTTATTACCGTCGTGATCCTGCGGCTGGTTTTATCCGTCAAGATTTCAAAAATGTGGCCGCTTTTCGTGGCCTGGGCCCTGGCAATCCTGATCTGGTACGGATTGCGGGCCACTTCCGGCCCCTCCTACCAGGGGATGCTGCTGCAGGAGATGCTGCATTCCGGAGTTGCAAGAATACCGGCGATTCTTCAGTACCTGGGGAAAATATTCTTTCCGGTAAACCTGGCAGCGGTACCCCGCTTTGAAGACATTACGCTGATTTGGGGAATCCTGGCTTTTGGCATACTTACCGCTCTTATTGCCATTTCGGGATCGTTCAGGAAACCCCGGGTGATTGCCGGGTTCCTGTGGTTTCTGCTTTTCCTGCTTCCAGTACTTACCGTTCCCAAGTTACTGAATGACCAGGTGTATGAACACCGGCTCTATATTCCATTCATCGGGATCCTGCTGATGCTCAGCGAAACGATCCTTTTTTCAGCAAAATGGGATAAAAGAAGAATCCTGATTGCCGCCACAGGCATTTTACTGATATTTTTCACAATTTCATTTTTCCGTATTGGTTGTTACCGCAACCGCCAGGTATTCTGGGACCGTGCCGTTGCCGATGCTCCCACCTCTGCCTTTGCCAGGCTGAACCAGGGGATCCAGTCAAAGGATCCGGCACTCCGTGAAAAATATATCCGGCAGGCCTATGCAATGGATCCCGGACAGATGCTGGTGAATTACTGGATGGGTATTACCGCTGAAAGGAACGGAAAAACCGATTCCGCTCGGAACGATTGTGATTGTT